>URPI01000099.1 GCA_900549705.1 uncultured Eubacteriales bacterium | reverse complement strand
CTGCGGGCGGATTCTATCCGCCCCTACGGTTGGTGCGTGCAAAGCGGTTTCTGAGTGGTAACGAATCGGGCGGGGCAGGGAACCAACGTATTGGTACAAGCCCTGTGCGTCACTGTCCGGCAGCACAGCTGCCTTAAAAAAGAATTAACAGAAAGATAACAGTTAAAAATAGAATCATTCATTGCCGAATTGAAAAAAGTGTGTTATGATAGCACAAATTCCTGAATGGAAACGGGGCATCCCCCTAAAGGTGAGGTTGAGTTATGAGTTCTGAATCCCAAAATCCCAAGAATCAAAAAGGTCCAATGGACAATTTCCCAAAGGGCAGCATCTGGACGGCGCTGATTATTACCTTGGCGCTGGCGCTGCTCATCAGCTGGGTGTACAATTCCATCTCCGGCAGCCAGTACACCGAAACCAGTGTCAGCGAATTTCTGGAAGCCATCAACGACAATAATCTGGCAGAAGTGGACTTCCGCTATGACCGTGTTGTGTATCTGACAAAGGACGAGGCTGCCAAGCCTGCCTCCATGCAAAAGGCCTGCTATACCGGCCTGCCCAGCGGCGGCGATTACCTGGTGCTGGCGCAGCGGCTGGAGAGCATGGGCGTGAAAGTCACCCGTCAAATCACGGAAGATAATTCCATGATTATGATGGTTCTGTACTACGCCATTACCTGTGCCATCCTGTTTGTATTCGTGCGTATGATTACCAAACGCATGAGCGGCGAGGGCATGATGGGCGGCTTCGGCAAGAGCAAGGCGAAAATGTATATGGAAAAGGAGACCGGCGTGACCTTTAAGGATGTGGCCGGTCAGGACGAAGCCAAGGAATCCCTGGCCGAAATCATTGATTTCCTCCACAATCCCCAGAAGTACACCGAAATCGGTGCCAAGCTTCCCAAGGGTGCGCTGCTGGTTGGCTCTCCCGGTACCGGCAAGACGCTGCTTGCCAAGGCTGTGGCAGGAGAGGCGGGGGTTCCCTTCTTCTCCATCTCCGGCTCGGACTTTGTGGAGATGTTCGTGGGCATGGGTGCCAGCCGGGTGCGTGACCTGTTCCAGCAGGCCGCCAAAGTTGCCCCCTGCATCATTTTCATTGACGAAATCGATGCCGTGGGTCGCTCCCGGGATAACCGCTACAGCAATAACTCCGAGCAGGAGCAGACGCTGAACCAGCTGCTCAATGAAATTGACGGCTTCGAGCCTTCCAAGGGCATCGTGTGCCTGGCCGCCACCAATCGCCCGGAGATTCTGGACAAGGCGTTGCTGCGTCCCGGCCGGTTTGACCGGCGCATCATCGTGGATCGCCCCAACCTCCAAGGCCGACTGGATACCCTCAAGGTGCACACCCGCAAGATTAAGCTCAGTGACGACGTTGACCTGAAGAAGATTGCTCAGGCCACCGCCGGTGCGGTGGGTGCCGACCTGGCAAACCTGGTGAACGAGGCCGCTCTGCGCGCTGTGCGCCATGGCCGTCAGCTGGTCACCCAGGAGGATCTGATGGCCTCCTTCGAGACGGTCATCGCCGGTACGGAAAAGAAACACACCGTTATGACCGATACGGAAAAGCGGCTGGTGTCCTATCACGAGGTGGGTCATGCCTTGGTGGCTGCCCTGGAGAAGCATTCCCAGCCCGTGTCCAAGATTACCATCGTACCCCATACCTCCGGCGCATTGGGCTATACCATGCAGATGCCCGAGGAGGAGAAGTTCCTCAATACCCTGGACGAGCTGAAAACCGAGCTGCGCACCCTGGTGGGTGGCCGTGCCGCCGAGCAGGTGGCCTTCGGTGTCCAGACCACCGGTGCCGCCAATGACTTGCAGCGTGCCACCGCTCTGGCGCGGAATATGGTCAGCCAGTACGGCATGGGCAAGAAGCTGGGGCTTATGACAACCGCTGCTGTGGAGCATGAGTACCTGGATGGCCAGGCCTATATGGACTGTGCTCAGTCCACTGCCGCTGTGGTGGACCAGGAGGTCAAGCAGCTGCTGGACGAAAGCTATGCCGATGCCCTGAACCTGCTGAAGGAGCACCGGGCGCTGCTGGACGAGGTGGCTGAGTTCCTGCTGATGAAGGAAACCATCACCGGCGAGGAACTGATGAGCTTTGTCAACGCCGCTCAGAAGCCTGCCATCGCGGAGCCTGCCGCCGAGGAGCCCAAGGAAGAACCCAAGGAAGAAGAATAAAAAGCATTCCCGGCTGGAAATTCATCCAGCCGGGAAACTTTTTTGGCACGAAGCGCTGGGTTGAAACCTCCAATTTGCGTAAAAAATAGGCACCCAGGAAAATTCCCGTATGCCTGGTGGTTAAGAAGTCGGGGCTTTTGTTGTGTAAACGGCAATGTCCTGCAATCCGGGTAACTGACATAAAATCATTTTTAGATGATGTTTATTTCCCAAATAAATCGCTGTGTGTCCCGGTACGAGCGAAAGTCAGAACCAGAACGTCATCCTCGATGCGGTATACCAGCAACCAGTCCGGCAGAATATGGCATTCCCTATGCCCAACCCAAGTCCCCGTCAGCGCATGGTCTTTGTTTTTCTCCGGGAGTGTTTCTCCGCGGGACAGACACCGGATAATGTCATCCAATCGTTCAATCTCCAGATGCCGTTTGAGTGCGAGCTTGTAATCCTTTTTGATATTGTGTTGTCCAGACAATGTCCCGTTTCATCGTTTCAACTCCCGCAGTGCATCTTCCACATCTGTATAATGTTTCACACTGGGGTCTTTTGCAATCCGTTCTGCTTCCAGCATAGCAGCCATGGTTTCTTTGTTGGGTTGGTCGAGTTTGACTTCAAAGGGAAAGCCACCAACACGGAGGGACTGCCGCAGAAATACATTGATTGCGGTGGTCAGATTCATTCCAAGTTCCCCATAGAGGGATTCACACTGCTTTTTAATATCGCTGTCCATACGAACGCTGAAGTTTGTGCTGGCCATAGTGGTCACTCCTTTTCTTGTGATACTTATATTATACACATATTGCATTGCAAAATCAATGCAATTTATATAAAAAGTAGGCACCCGAGAAAAATCCCGGATGCCTGTTGGTTAAAAAGTTTACAAGGAGGAGAATTGTCATTTTTCCGCCGGTGCGGCGGGCGCTTTTATTCCATTTTCAGGAAATCGGCGGGATTCATGGGGGCATCCTGACAGCTGACGCTGAAATGGACGTGAGCGCCCATCACGGTTTCCACCAGGGCGGTGTCACCGGCATATCCGATGGTTTGCCCCATGGTTACAGTGTCCCCCGGTTCTACGCACAGGTCTTTTTGGAGACTGGAATAGCGGGTGGTGTAGCCGCCGGCGTGGCGGATGACCACGGTATAGCCCAGGCTGTCATCCTCATAGGTGGTGTAAACCGTGCCGTCTGCGGCGGCAACCACCGGTGCGCCCTCCTCAGCGGCCAGGTCAATGCCGTTGTGGACGCGCCAGTCCCGGGTGGTCTCGTTGTAGCTCAGACAGTCCATGGCATAGGCGGCGATTGTCTCCCCGCCCACAGGGAGAATGGTTTCCAGCTCACCACTCGCCGCCGCAGTGGATGGAAGCTCAATATTTTCCAACTGCGGCACGGTGGCAATGACGGAAGCGGCGGAATCGGAATTGGTGGACGGGCTGGTTGCCGCACGCTCCGACGGAAGGGTACTTGTTTGTGTACTCTCGGCCAGATTGTCAACCAGCGGGGCTTCAATGGCTGCCTCCTGCACCTGGTCATTCCCCTTGCGGGACAGCAGGATTGCAACACCGGAGGCCACAACCGCCAGCACCAGAATCAGCGCTGCAAATCTCGGGTCGAGGCCTTGCTTCTTATTGTTCACTTAGAACACCTCCGCTGCTGAGTATGGACAAAATGTGTATCTCTTAAACATCTTTTTAGCGGTACTGCATTGGCGTATTGGCGAAGCTGTTCTGAATCAGGGAAATAAGGCCGCGGATCAGCCGGGGGACTTTGGAATCCGATGTGTGGGCAGACCCGGTATGTCCCCAAAAATAGATTTCTCCACGGAATCTTTTCCTATTGACATTACATCATTTTACAGTATATTATAAGTGTCTTTTTTTGACGAAATAAATTTGAAAAGAATCGGGGGAGGATAATGTCCAAGGAACTCATCAGGCTCCGTGACCTAACCATGGAGTTCGACGGGGAACGTATTTTAGACGGTATCAATCTTTACATCAATGACCATGAATTCCTCACACTGCTCGGCCCTTCCGGCTGCGGCAAGACCACCACGCTGCGTATCATCGGCGGTTTTTTAACGCCTACTTCCGGCACGGTGACCTTTGACGGTAAAGTCATCAACGATGTACCGCCCTATAAGCGGCAAATCAACACCGTGTTTCAGCGATACGCTTTGTTCCCGCATCTGGATGTTTATGATAACGTCGCCTTCGGCCTCAAGGTTTCCAAGGTTCCCAAAAGCGAGATTGACCAGCGCGTTCGCCAGATGCTGGAAATTGTCAGCCTGAAGGGCTATGAAAATCGGCATATTGACAGCCTTTCCGGCGGTCAGCAGCAGCGGGTGGCCATCGCCCGCGCTCTGGTAAACCGACCGAAGGTGCTGCTGCTGGATGAACCTTTGGGTGCGCTGGATCTGCGGCTGCGCAAGGATATGCAGAACGAGCTCAAGCGCATTCAGCAGGCATTGGGGATCACCTTTATCTATGTGACCCATGACCAGGAGGAGGCGCTGTCCATGTCCGATACCATCGTGGTGATGGATAAGGGACGCATTCAGCAGATTGGCAAGCCAGAGGATATCTATAATGAGCCAAAAAACGCATTCGTTGCCGACTTCATCGGAGAATCCAACATTCTCGACGGCGTGATGCTCAGCGATTACCGGGTGAAGTTCTTCGACCGGGAGTTCCAGTGCGTAGACAAGGGCTTCGCAGAAAATGAACCGGTGGATGTGGTCATCCGCCCGGAGGATATCGATGTGGTTTCCCCCAAGGAGGGTCACCTGATTGGCAAGGTAACGGCCATCACCTTCAAGGGACTCAACTACGATATTATCGTGGAGTTCAAGGGCTTTAAGTGGCTGATTCAGTCCACGGATTATCAGGCGGTGGGCTCCACCATCGGCATTCGGCTCAATCCCGAGGATATTCACATCATGCACAAGAGTGAATATTCCGGTATGTTTGGCGACTACAGCTCCTACTCCGCCGAGTATGACGAGCTGACGGAGGATGCCGAGGATGAAGAAGCGTAACGCGGTTCTGCTCAGCACCCCATACCTTGTATGGATGGTGCTGTTTACTCTGATTCCCCTGGGGGTGGTGGGCTACTACGCCCTGACAGATCCCGGCACGGGGGAATTTTCCATGACCAACATCCGCCAGCTGGGAGCATATATGCCGGTGCTGTGGCACTACATCTTGTATTCGCTGGTGTCGGCGCTGGTGTGCCTGGTTATCGGCTATCCCGTGGCCTATTATATTGCCCATTGCAGCCCCACGGCACAGCGATTCCTTTATATGCTGGTGATGCTGCCCATGTGCATGAGCTTCCTGCTGCGTACCCTGGCCTGGGTGGGTCTGCTCAGCGACAAGGGCATCATCAACAACCTGCTGGTGGGCTTTTTTGGCTGGCTGCGCTCTCTGGGCGGAGTTTTCTCCGGCATTCCCGCAGATTTTGGCCGCCTGACCCTGATTCGTACCCCCGGTGCGGTGGTGCTGGGCATGGTGTATAACTACCTTCCTTATATGATCCTGCCGCTGTACTCCACCATCGTGAAGATTGACCACCGGCTCATTGAGGCGGCGGAAGACCTGGGCTGCAACGGCGTGCAGACCTTCCGGCGGGTGGTGCTGCCATTATCTGTGCCCGGCATTCTCTCCGGCATGACCATGGTGTTCGTCCCGGCGGTGTCCACCTTCTATATTTCCCAGAAGATGGGCTCCTCCAGCACCGTGCTGATTGGCGACGTGATCGAGCGCCAGTTCAAGCAGGGCAACAACCCCAATCTGGGTGCAGCGCTGTCCATTGTGCTGATGCTGCTTGTGTTTGTGTGTACCGGCATCATGAATCGCTTCGGCGGTGACGAGGAGGAAGGGGGCGTGATGGTATGAAGCGTACCAACCGATTTATCACCATCCTCATTTTCATCTTCCTGTATATTCCCATGGCGGTGCTGGTGGTAGCATCCTTCAATACGGGCAAGAACATTACGCATTTTGACGGCTTTACCCTAAAGCAGTATGTGCGGCTGTTTGAGGATGACAGTCTGCTGGAGCTGCTGCGCAACTCCCTGATTGTGTCCGTGCTGGCAAGCTTTGTCGCCACGGCCTTCGGCACGGTGGCGGCGGTGGGCATTAACGGCCTGAACCCCAAAATGCGCAAGCTCGCCATGAACCTGACCAATATCCCCATGACCAACCCCGATATTGTCACCGGTGTGTCTCTTTCCCTGCTGTTCGTTTTTGTGGGCACGCGGATGCTGGGGCAGCGCAACAGCCTGACCTTCTGGACGCTGCTGGTTGCGCATATCACCTTTAATTTGCCCTATGTCATTTTAAATGTGATGCCCAAGCTCAAGCAGATGGATGAGAGCCTTGTGAATGCGGCCATGGATTTGGGCTGCACCCGTACCCAGGCTTTTTTCAAGGTCACCATCCACGAGATTATGCCCGGCATTATCTCCGGCGCGATCATGGCCTTTACCATGAGCCTGGATGATTTTGTGATTAGCTATTTTGTCACCGGCATGGATTTTATCACCCTGCCTGTGGAAATCTATACCTACACCAAAAAACCCATTCAGCCCAAAATCTATGCCATGTTTACGCTGCTGTTCCTGCTGATTTTCGTGCTGATGGTGGTATCCAATGTGATTCAGCTCATGGGCGACAAGAAAAAAATGGACGCTCATGGCAAATGATACCAAACTCCAGTTAAAATATCCATTTTAATCATGGAGTAGTATGAAAGGAGATAACATAAATGAAAAAAATGATTGCGCTGGTTCTCTGCATGGTGCTTACTCTGGGCTGCTTTGCCGGTGTGGCCTCTGCCAAGGGTGACAAGGTGACGCTGTATGTTTACAACTGGGGTCAGTACATTGCCGAGGGCGATGATGATTCCATCGATGTGATTGCCGCCTTTGAGGAAGCCTATCCCAACATCAAGGTCAAGTATTCCACCTATGATTCCAACGAGAGTATGTACGCCAAGCTCTCCGGCGGCGGCATCACCGTTGACGTGATTATCCCCTCCGACTATATGATTGGCCGGATGCGCCAGGAGGGTATGCTCCAGGAGCTGAACTACGACAACATCCCCAACGCTCAGTATATCGACCCCAGCTTCCGCGGCATGGCCTATGACCCGGAGGATAAGTACTCCGTGCCCTACACCTGGGGCACTGTGGGCATCATCTACAACACCAAGTATGTGGATGAGGCTGATGTCACCGGTTGGGAGCTGCTGTGGAACGAAAAGTATGCCGACAAGATTCTGATGTTTGATAATTCCCGGGATGCCTTCGGTATTGCCGAGTATCTGCTGGGCTACGATGTGAACACCACCGACGAGGCCGAGCTGAAGGCCTGCGCCGACAAGCTGGCCGAGCAGAAGCCTGTGGTGCAGCAGTATGTCATGGATCAGATTTTCGATGCCATGGAAAATGAGGAAGCCTGGATTGCTCCTTACTATGCCGGTGACTTCCTGACCATGGTGGAGGAGAACGAGGATTTGGCATTCTACCGTCCTGCACACCAGGGCTACAATGTGTTCATCGATGCCATGTGCATCCCCACCTGCGCCCAGGAGAAGGAAGCAGCAGAGCTGTTCATCAACTTCATGTGCTCTCCTGAAATCTCCGCAGCCAATCTGGACTTCATTGGCTACTCCGTGCCCGCCTCCGCATCCAAGGAATACATGGACGAGGAAGTGGTCAACGACTCGGTTTCCTACCCCGATGCCGAGGAGCTGCGCAACGCCACCAGCTTTGACTATCTGCCCGAGGAAGTTTCCCGGAAGATGGAAAGCCTGTTCATGGCGGTCAGAAACGGCTGATAAGAACAATGTCCCCTGCCTGTAAAATGGCAGGGGATTTTTGCATCCTCTGCTTTACTTTTCACGGCGGGGATAGTATAATCCAGACAGATAGGGGCGTATTTTTGCCAGCCCAAAGCTTGCATCGCCATTGTAGGGGTCACCAACCTGGCGACCCGGGCGGCGGATGAAACTGAGCGGAGCATTGAATGGGGGCAGCTCCCGGCTGCTACCCCTTGGCTTCCCCCGGGGGGAAGCTGGATTTTTTGACAAGCGGCACTTCGGAA
>URPI01000098.1 GCA_900549705.1 uncultured Eubacteriales bacterium | reverse complement strand
GAAGAAGTCACCGTTGATACCGGCAATTACGGTCTCGTCCTTATGGGTCTTTTCATAGGCCTTTGCCTGATCCATGACCGTCTGGAGACCGAGATTTTCATACTGGTGGTCCTTGTAGGAAGCGACTGCCTTAATGGTGCCGTCCTTCAGCGCACTGCCGGAGAACTCCATAAGGAAGCCGATACACTGATCGGTACCTGCTTGGTTATTGGTGGTCAGAACTGTTTCGGTGGCGCCGGGAACCAGTGCATACTTCGTACTGGTGATGTACACACGTCCCTCGGGAACGCCAACAGAGGAAGCAGCCCATACGCCAGGCACCATGGCAAATACCATGGCGATCACCAAACAGATGGAGATCAGGCGTCTGCGTGCTGTTTTCATACACTCACTCCTTTATTTTTGTCTCTATATGAACGGCATATGCCGGGGTTTCTGCAAATTAAATGAGCAGAAGGTAATGTACATAGTTGCAGCATATTGTAGATACAGCCAAATTCTAGGATACTTCGCAGCATAAATTATATCATTCATAATTCGTAAAGTCTATATGATATTTTGTTTACACCTTATAAATAAAAGCTGATGAGAAACCGGAGAGAGAAGTGTGATTTTGCTGCAACAATTTTAGAATTTGCAGACACTTGGAATATTTTCAGAAATTGAAAGGCAGAGGTGCTTTTCGTCAATTTTGGACAGAAAAATGGAGTACCTTTCTTCCATTTACTTGCGGAATGATTCGAAAAATGTTAAAATTATTTCAGAAAATGAAAGCTATTTAAGTACAAAATTGGACGTGAGAAATTTGAGTGGAAAATTTGTTAGAATTGCTGTATTTGCGGGAACAGCCCTGATTTGTGCGGTGTTTGCCGGGTTAATAATTGCACAGCTTATCCCATTTCCCGTTTTTCCACAGATTACGCCGGTGATATACATTATAATAGCGATGCTGCTGTTTGCGGTGCCCTGTGCCGGAATATTGGTGATGGAATATAAGGCGGTCCGGATGCAGCTGACGTGGATGAGCGTATGCGCGGCCGTGATATTTATTGTGGTGCTGGTGGTACAGGGGATATTTGTGCCGACTTTGCTGGCAGAATCCATTCACTCTGCTACAATGGAGGAAACAGCCTACGGAACCTATGATCTGCCGGTGCAAAAGGAGCTGGAAACGGCGCAGTTTTTGCCGGACTGCGGGGATGAGGGAACGGTTGTAGCCTACCGCTATGAATATGCGCCGTTGCTCCAGAGCTGGGAGATCTATGCGGAAATTCGGTGGACAGATGAGGGGCAGTATGAAGGTGAAATCGCGCGGCTGGCGCAGCAAGCCGAGGATGCACAGGAGAATGGCATTCGCAAGGCACTGGTGACTACGGCTTATTTGGAGGATGCGGCTACAAGGCAGATTCAATATTATATTGGCAGCGGCATTCGGGAGGTACCGGAGCTGCTGAGTGGAAAATAAAAAACAAAAACGTGCGCTCCTGCATGAACGGATCATGTGGAGCGCGCGTTTCTTGGAATATGAAAATCCCGCCGCAAGCGGCAGAGTACTTGCGGCGGAATGGCGATACAGGACAAAATTGATATCACTCATTTGAACGCAATTGATCCAATTAAGCGGCATATCGTAATCACAATATTCATTTCTGTGTTTATGAGACTTGTTCTATGCGCTTCCAACTGCCTGCACGGTAGTAAACTAGCTGCATAATGATTTGAACCAGTGAGGCCGTTGGTGCGGCAATGCCGATGAGCAGCAAGCTGGTATTCGGAAGAATACTGAACAGATAGACCAGTGGCACCCGAACCAAAAACGTGGAAAGAACGCAGTTGAGCATGGTAAAGGTGGTCTTTCCATAGCCGGAGAAAAATCCGTTGAAGCAAAATACGAAGGATACCATTAGAATATCTAACGAATAGGTGCGCAGATAGAGAATGCAGTTGGACACAACGGCGCGGTCACTGGTAAACAGTCTGGAGACAGCCCCGGGGAAGCATTCAATCACTCCGGTAAATACTCCTGTTACAACGAGACAAAGCAAAATCGAGAGCTTCAGGCCGGATTTTGTCCGCTCCAGCTCACGGGCGCCTACATTTTGCGCCGTGAATGCGGACAGCGCCGAGAGGAAGGCGATGGGAATCAGCATACCAAATCCGATAATGCGCTCTACCACGCCCACTGCGGCGGATTGGGTCAGCCCCATGTGGTTGACAATGGCCGTAATCATGACGAAGGAGAGATTCACCAGCACATCCTGTGCAGCCAGGGGAATGCCAAGGCGGAGCACCTGCCCCATGATCGCAGGCTGTGCCTTCCGAGGATTGCAGGAAAATGGGAATGGCAACGTTCCGCGAAGGAGAAACAGCAGAGCCAGAATACAGGCAACTGCTTGAGAAAGCATGGTTGCCAGTGCGGCACCGGCGGCGCCCATTCGGAATCCGCCAACCAGCAGCAAATCTCCAAAAATATTGAGGATACAGGAGCAGCCCACAAAATACATGGGGCGTTTGGAATCTCCCAAGCCCCGGAGAATTGCGGAAATACCGTTATATCCGGCGATAAAAAGAATCCCCAGGCTGGTAATGCGCAAATAATCCTGAGCCGGCAGGACTGCCGCTGCCGGAACCTGCATGATGGAGATGATGAAATGGTTCCCGGCGAGAAAGACCGCTGTGAGCAGAACGCCAAGTCCCAGGCAAAGCGCCAGAAGCGCCTGCGCCACGGAACTGACGGAGGGATAGCGTTTTGCCCCTACGTGCTGCCCGATTAAAACGGTGCCGCCGGTGGCGATTCCGGAAATCAGGCCGGTGATGAGCTGCATGATTTGGCCGGAGGTGTTGACGGCTGAAATGGCTGCGGCATCGGCAAATTGTCCTACGATTATCATGTCAACAACCGAGTAAAGAAATTGCAGAATGGATGCGCCCAAAAACGGCAGCACAAATCTGAGCAAAACTTTTGAGATTGATCCTTGTGTAAGATCCTGTTCCATGTACGGTCCTCCTACTTGCGGGATGTTTAATGATGATCCGGTGGCGGCATCTTCGGGCGATTTTGCTCCATTTCTGCAATCTGTTCGGGGGTATAGAGGCAGAATGGAAGATTGCCCCGTTCTCGGTGGGTTGCAACACAGGCGCAGCAGCGGCCGTGATTTTTGCAGCCGACATTGCGGCAGGCGCAGGGTCTATGGTTATCGCATGACATAGTTTTCACCACCTGTTCACAAATGTATTGCCTAGTCCAAAATCGACGAATAATTGAAAATCTCTTGTTTTTAATTATATTAGCAGAAAAACTGTAAAGGATCAAGAAGAAAGAGTTGCAATTGGTGAAATGAAAAGGGGTTTGGCTCAGCGGGCTTCTGACCGTCGGAGGGAGCCCGCCGTGAATCTCGGCGTAGCCGAGTTCCCGTACCACAGGCATTTCCTTCGGTCACAGGGCGAATTTATTCCGCCCGAGGATGTTAAATAAAAGGGAACCCCATGGAATCGTAGGATTCCATGGGGTGGAGCTGATGGTGGGAATCGAACCCACAACCTTCTCATTACGAGTGAGATGCTCTGCCATTGAGCCACATCAGCAATTTAGCCTTTCTATTTTATCATGAATTCATTCTTCCGTCAAGTACGAACATGGAAAACATGGAAATGACGGCGGAAGAAGCGCGTGATGCAGAATGAAAGCTCCACCAAAAGCAGTCATGAAGGCTCATAAGTTTACATAAATATTACAACAAAGGGCATGTGCAAAAGTTATCCACATTTTCCACAGAGTTATCCACAGTTATCCACCGGAGTTTTCCACGCAATATGGGGTTTTCCAGATTATCCACAGAGTTCTCCACAAGAGTTTTGCACGTCCCGGTGCGTTCTTTTGGTTGACATAAAATTTATTCAAAAATCTTGTCAAGTAAGTATTTTCCAAAACTCAAGAATATTTTCTTTCAAATCCCGTGATTTTCCGGAGAAAAAACCGCAATGCATACATATAAAAGAAATATTGAAATTACATTCCAATATAACTGCCACGTTCTGCGGGAAGGGAGGCAACGGCGTTGAGCTCCTGGCCTGCAATGTGCCCAGCCAGGTATTCATAATAGCCCTGGCAGGCGATCATGGCGCCGTTATCCCCGCACAGCGATAGGGGCGGCATATAGAGTTTTGCGCCGACTTTTCCACATTCCTGTTCAAACGCCCCCCGAATGTGGGAATTGGCCGCCACACCGCCTGCAATGGCCAGTTTACCATAACCGGTTTCCTTTAACGCTTCCATGGCGCGAGGCACCAGGGTATCCTGCACGGCGGAAACAAAGCTGGCGCAGAGATCCGGCAAATTCAATTCCTCGCCCTTCTGCTGGGCGTTGTGGATAATGTTCAGCGCAGCGGTTTTCAGGCCGGAGAAGCTCATGTCCAGGGGTGCGCCGTCTACCTTGGAACGGGGCAGATGATAGGCGTTTGGATTGCCGGTCATGCTCTTTTCGTCCAGGGCTTTTCCACCGGGATAGGGCATCCCCAGCACCCGAGCAACCTTATCGAAGCACTCCCCTGCCGCATCGTCCCGGGATGAACCGAGAATTCGGGTGTCGGTATAGTCCCGCACGTCCAGAATCAGCGTATTGCCGCCAGAAACGCTCAGACAGACAAAAGGCGGCTCAAGCTCTGGAAACGCAATGTAGTTGGCGGCAATGTGTCCGCGAATATGATGCACCGGCACAATGGGCACATCCAGCGCCAATGCTGCGGCTTTTGCAAAGTTTACGCCCACCAGCAGTGCGCCAATCAGGCCCGGCGCATAGGTCACGGCGATGGCGTCCAGCTCCTGCCGGGTGACGCCGGCCTCTTTCAGCGCCTGATCCGCCAGTCCGGTGATGGCCTCAATGTGCTTCCGGGACGCAATTTCCGGCACCACGCCGCCGTAGATCGTGTGCATATCAATCTGACTCAGCACACAGTTGGATAAGATCTCCCGGCCGTCCCGGGAAATGGCCAGGGCAGTTTCGTCACAGGAGCTTTCGATCCCCAATATCAGCATTTGGGTTCCTCCTCAAAGTATTTTGTTAGAAGCAGAGCGTCTTCTGTGGGTTTTTGATAGTATTTCGGTCTTCGTCCCACCTGTTGGAAGCCTTGGGTCGTATAGAGCGTCAGGGCCGAGGCATTGGAGGGGCGAACCTCCAGGGTAATCCACTGTAAATGCAGGGCCTTGAGCCGCAATTCCATGTCATTCAGCAGCTGTTTTGCCACGCCTTTTCCGCGAAAATCTGGAGATGTGGCGATGGACATAATATCTGCACCGTCCGGGCCATATTGAATGCCCAGATACCCGGCTAAAGTTCCGTCCTCCATGGCGGTGACCCAGATGGCCCAAGGGTTCTCCAGCTCGGAAACCAGATCCTTATGGCTCCATGGGGTGGAAAAGCACGCTTCTTCCAGCTTTGCCACGGCCTCCACGGTCTCGGCGGTCATTTTCTCGATGTTCATAGAGCCCGTTCCTGGAAAAATTCGATTTCTTCCCCCACCGGGCCGGTGCAAAATGCAATTCTTGCGGGGAACGGCGGATTGGAGGCAATAACGATGTCCTTGGGCTCCACGGTGATGGGATAGCCCGCGGCCCGTACCGCTGCAACGCAATCGTCAACTCGTTCGGTTCGCAGTGCAAAATGGCGGATGGCTCCCTGGGGTAGTTTTCTGCCGGATGCAAAGATCTCGAGTAAACCGTCGCCGGTGGAGAGCATGGCGCCTGCATTTTCCCCTTCACCCCAGCTGCGAACCGGCTCCAGACCCAAAACGTCCTGATAAAAGTGCAGTGTTTTTTCAAATTCGGCAGTTCCGTCGCATTTCAGCGCCACGTGATGAATGCCGCAAATCAAAGATCCCATAATTTTTGCCTCGATTTCTGCTGGATATACATTATATATCATGTATCCTAGCCTTTTAGATGATTGATGCCCAGCCGTTTCTTTGCCACATCCGGCTGTTCCGGCAAGAGCTGGCCAAAGTATTCGTGGAGCTCCTGCCCCAGGTTTTCAAAATAGTGAATGGTATAGTGATAAAGCCGCGCGGTATTGGCCTGGAAAATCCGATCCCGGCGTTTGGCAACGGACAGCAGACGAACCAACTCCACATCCGTTGCCCGTAGGACTGCCAGACGGCTCATATTTTTGCGGTAAATCAGGTTCGCCGGTACCAGCGCCACACCCAGATTGCTTCTCAGGGCATCGTCAATAAGATCGCCCTCGTTGCTGTGTAGCAAAATTTTCGGCTCAAATCCGGCAATACCGCAGAGCACCCGGACGATCTTCTGGTCAAAGCTGGCCTCGTCCACTAAGAAATAATCGTCCTTCAAATCATACAGGCGAATGTACTTTTCCTTGGCCAGCGGATGATCCTGGCTGACCACAATGAAAATATCCTCGTCCATGAGCTTGATCTGCTCGATTTCGCTGTTTTCAATGGTAATGGGGGTCACGGCGAAGTCCAGCTTTCCGGACAACAGCTCGCTTTCCAGAATGTGTTCCTCATATAAATACTGGTTGATTTGAATTAGATCCCCGGACAGCAGAAAATTATAAATCAGCTCCTGCAATACTCCGGCTACTGGAGAAGCGATGGAAACCATTTCGCCGGAGCTTTCTTTCATCTCCTCCAGCTTCTTTTCCCCGGATTCCAGTACCTGAAAGGCCGAGGAGACATATTCATAATACACCCGGCCCATGGCCGAAAGACTGATGCGTCCTTTCCTGCGCTCAAACAGCGTAACATCCAGGCTTTTTTCCAGCTTTGCAATGGCCTTACTCAGGGCCGGCTGAGAAATATAGAGCAGTTCTGCGGCTTTTGTGATATTCTCCTGCTCCGCCACGGTTTTGAAGTAGTATAGTAAGGTCAGCTCCAAGGCTCATCCCCCCTCCTCTTTATTCTACCAAAAGATACCCGCCGGGTCAAGAATGGGTCAGAGATGTTTCACGTGAAACGTTGAGACGTTTGACAATATGTTTGACGGGATGTTTCACGTGAAACTTCTTGCATTGTGATACGCTAGTTGGTATAATATTGGGTACCGATGTTGTTAGGGCAATACCGCACAAATCGGCAAGAGCGTCTGGCGGAAAAGATCCATCAGAATCCGCAGACGCATTTGTGCGGTGTTGCCTTAGAGAAATCGGTGGTTTCGACGGAAAGGAAGGAGACTGGAAGCATGGTTTTGTCACTGGTCAACCAGAAAGGCGGCGTAGGCAAGACAACAACGGCAGTGAGCCTGACTGCGGCAATGCATGACCTGGGAAAACGGGTGCTGCTTTGCGATTTTGATCCCCAGGCAAATGCCACCTCGGGGTTTGGCGTGGAAAAAACGGATGTGACCAGCTCCATCTACGACGTGATTATCAACGATGTCCCGGCGAAAGATGCGGTGATTTCCACCAAATACGGTGATTTGATTCCCTCTGGCGCGGCATTGGCCGGTGCAGGCATCGAACTGGTGAGCCTGGATCGCCGGGAGTTTCGCCTGAAGGATGCGCTGGAGCCTCTGAAAAAGGATTACGACTATATTTTTATTGATTGTCCCCCCTCCTTGGAGCTTTTAACCCTGAATGCCCTGTGTGCGGCGGATCAGGTGATCGTTCCGGTGCAGTGCGAGTATTATGCGCTGGAGGGCCTGAGTGATCTGATGGGCACCCTTCGTGCAGTCAAGCGCACTTATCAGCCGAACATTGGCATTTTTGGCCTGGTGCTGACCATGTACGATGGCAGAACCAACCTCAGTATGCAGGTGGCTCAGGAGGTGCGGCGGCATTTCCCCGGAAAGGTGTTTGCATCGGTGATTCCCAGAAATGTGCGCCTGAGTGAAGCACCCAGCCACGGTATGCCCATCACGGAGTATGATAAGTATAGCCGCGGCGCAGAGAGCTATCGCAGTCTGGCGGAGGAAATCGTACAGAAAACAGTATAAGACCCGGCATGGTCGGACAGAACAGAAATGTTTCACGTGAAACGTCCGGCCATGCGATTTTACGAGATAAAGGAGCGGTTCTATGGCAAAATCAAGCCAAAAAGGACTTGGCAAGGGCCTGGGCGCCCTGTTTGCAGAGCCGGTGGTGACAGAGGAGCCTCAGAAAGAACACAATGTGCTGCCCATTCAAAAGCTGGAGCCCAACCGTGCCCAGCCCCGGCAGGACTTTGACGAGGAGGCCTTGGGTGCATTGGCAGCCTCCATTGCCGACCATGGACTGATTCAGCCCATTGCGGTGCGGCCTCTTTCCAACGGCTATTATCAGATCATTGCCGGATGAGCCCAAATCTGGTAGACCTGCATTGCCACATTTTGCCGGGCATCGATGATG
>URPI01000097.1 GCA_900549705.1 uncultured Eubacteriales bacterium | reverse complement strand
AGCTTTTTCACAAATGAAGTACATCCCGTTTTATAGGGTAAAACGGTACTTCTTAGTAGAGCTTTGCACCTGCCGGAATGTGGTCATCAACCATCAGAAGGTTCAGAGCCTCGTGACCGTCTTCTTCATGGACGGCGGAAATCAGCATCCCCTCGGAGTCAATGCCCATCATCTTTCTGGGGGGGAGGTTCGTGATGGCAACGCAGGTCTTGCCCACCAGCTCCTCCGGCTCGTAATACTCATGAATGCCGGAAAGAATCACACGGTCATTGCCGGAGCCGTCGTCCAGTACGAATTTCAGCAGCTTCTTGGACTTCTTCACCGCCTCGCAGGCCTTGACCTTCACCACTCGGAAGTCGGACTTGGCGAAGGTGTCAAAATCCACAAAGTCGGTAAACAGCGGCTCAACCTTCACCTTGGAGAAGTCAATGACCTCTGCTGCCACGGGAGCGGCAACGGGAGCAGCCTCCTCTGCCTTTTCCTCAGCCTTCTCTGCCTTGGGCATATCGGTGGGCTTCATGGTGGGGAACAGCAGCACGTCCCGGATGGAAGCGGAGTCGGTCAGCAGCATCACCAGACGGTCAACGCCAAAGCCCAGGCCACCCGTGGGGGGCAGACCGTATTCCAGAGCGGTGACATAGTCGTAGTCCACCTGTGCCTTGGAGTTGGGATCCAGCTTCAGCCGGTCAGCCACCTGCTTCTCAAAGCGCCCCTTCTGGTCGATGGGGTCATTCAGCTCGGAGAAAGCGTTGCCGAACTCAGTGGCGTTGATGAAATACTCAAACCGCTCGGTAAAGGCAGGGTCACCCGGCTTCCGCTTTGCCAGCGGGCTGATTTCCACAGGATAGTCATAGATGAAGGTGGGCTGAATCAGCTTCTCCTCGACGAAGGCATCGAAGAACTCTGCCAGGATGGCACCCTTGGTGGGAATCTCGGGCAGCTCCACCTTGTGTGCCTTGGCAATTTCAATGGCCTCGGCATCGGAGTGAATTTCGTTAAAGTCCACGCCGGAATACTTCTTCACAGCGTCAACCATGGTCAGCCGCTCCCAGTGGCTCAGGTCGATGGGCGTGCCCTGGTAGGAAATCTGGAGGGTACCGCAGACCTTCATGGTCACTTCCTTCATCATTTCCTCCACCAGATCCATCATGCCGTGGAAATCGGTGAAGGCCTGGTACAGCTCAATGGAGGTGAACTCCGGGTTGTGGGTGGGGTCCATGCCCTCGTTGCGGAAGATACGACCAACCTCGTACACCCGATCCATGCCGCCCACGATCAGCCGCTTCAGGTACAGCTCGGTCTCGATGCGCAGCACCATGTCGAGATCCAGGGTGTTGTGGTGGGTGTAGAAGGGACGGGCGGAGGCACCAATCTCAAAGGGAGTCAGGATGGGGGTATCCACTTCCAGGAAGCCCTTGCTGTCCAGGAAGTGCCGCAGCTGGCGCAGAATCAGGCTGCGCTTGACAAAGGTATCCTTCACCTCGGGATTGACAATCAAATCCACATAGCGCTGGCGATAGCGAACCTCCCGGTCGGTCAGTCCCTTGAACTTGTTGGGCAGGGGCAGCAGCGCCTTGCTCAGCAGGGTGATGGACTTGGCGCGGATAGAAATTTCCTCGGTCTGGGTCTTGAAAACCTGCCCCTCCACGCCCACAATGTCGCCGATGTCGTTTTTCTTGAAGCGGTTGTACTCTTCCTCGCCCATTTCGTCAATCTTGACAAAAATCTGGATTCTGCCGGTGCTGTCCTGGAGGTCGCAGAACATCACCTTGCCCTGCCCCCGCTTGCTCATGAGGCGGCCCGCCACCCGGACAGTCTTACCCTCGAAGGAAGCATAGTCAGCCTTAATAGCGGCGGAATCGGCATCTAATTCAAACTTGGTCTGCACGAAGGGGTCACGTCCCTCGGCCTGCAATGCCGCCAGCTTCTCCCGGCGAATCTGCATCTGGTCGTTGAGGGACAGTTCCTGCTGAGGTACAAACTTAGCCATGGTTTAGCCCTCCCGGGTGACTTCAATCACCTTCATGGTATAGGAACCGGCAGGTGCATTGACAACAAAGGTCTCACCGGCGGCCTTGCCCACAACGGCGCGGCCAAAGGGAGAGTCATCGGACAGGCGGAACTGCATGGGGTTGGCTTCCTGGGAGCCGGTGATGCGGTAGGTCTGCCGCTTGCCCTGCTCGTCTTCCACCACCACGGTGCAGCCCAGGCCAACACGACCGGTGGCTTCGTTCTCGTCCTCGATGATGGTGGCGTGGGACAGCACATCCTCGATTTCGGCAATGCGGCCATACAGCTTTGCCTGCTCGTTCTTGGCGGCATCATACTCGGAGTTTTCGGACAAGTCGCCGTAGGAGCGAGCTTCTGCAATCATTGCAGCAACCTCGCGCTCACGAGTGGTCTTCAAATAGTTCAGTTCTTTTTCCAGGTCTGCCAGACGCAGGCTTGTAATCTTATATTCCTTAGCCATATTTCAAAATCCTTTCTTCGGATATAATATCCATAGCTTTTAGTATTATATCGGCTTTTTCACAGCACGTCAAGAACAATTCCCCGTTTTCGCAATATTTAATGCCGCTGCTGCGAACGCAACTTGCTACTCACGGCAAGCTCTCCCCTGCACCGTCCGCGGATTTTCCTTGCCCATAAGACATCACCGGGCGAGCCCCCACCGGCAAAGGGTACAATTCAATGTGAAAGCATTTTCAATGAACGAAATTTTCAGCTTCTTACGCTTTCTTTTCCGCTTTTGGCAGTTTGAAAGCCTTCCGCAATCCCATTTCCTCCTATAATCTTCGGGATGGTTGAAAATACGATTTTTACATCCGTCCAGAATCCGAATTCCTCCAAATACCGGACATCCCAGCGAACCTTGTCAGCAGGCGCAACCATGTCACGGCCATGGATTTGCGCAAGTCCTGTCAAGCCTGGGCGAATTTCGTAAACACCGAATTTTCTACGAAGATGATGGATTTCCTGTTCGTCCGAAATCAAGGGTCTTGGCCCGACAATGCTCATATCTCCCCGGAGTACATTGAACAGCTGAGGCAGCTCATCAATGGAGAATCTGCGTAAAATGTGCCCAATGCGCGTTATGTACCGGTCAGGGTCATCAACCTCGCTTGATGGCATATACCGGGGTGTATCCTGCCGCATGGTACGCAGCTTATAGAGCTTAAAGCGGCGGCCACCCATTCCAACACGGTACTGAGCGAATATAACATTGCCCGGATCGTCAATATACACCATCATGGAAATAATCAGCATTGGAGCCGCAATCACGACGAGCGCAGCTAGCGCAAGAATCATATCCATCATCCTCTTGAACGCTGAATAACGATGATTCGTAATGCCGACAAATTGAAGGTCCTTTACAGCGGCTTTATCAATCGCGTTCACGCCATCTGCACAGGCAGTCATTTTAAGGACGTTCGGCGGAATATCCTGTTCATCTCTGATTTGTACCATTGCTGCGCCTTCCTGCCCTTCTTGCACTGCGATTGCAGATGCACTCATATTTTCCCCACGGGAACGCCTTTCCGCGCACAGCGGCAGATAGGCCGATTCAATTTACGGCATGACCCGCCAGCCGATAAGGATTGTGCATCGGCACTTCTTCTGGGATATCAAGCCGATCAATATGTTTATCAGTATATGCAAGCCATGTTCAAAAGTCAATAATCCACCGCTTTTTGCCATGTAAGAATTGCTTATCATGGGTAACAGCGAATGATACCGCAAAAATCATTCTGCCGCAAGCTTTAACGTACTTATTGTGCTTTCTGCCCGGGTGTGCTATACTGGACATATTACACAACAAAGGAGCGTCTCTATGGCCAACCTGAACACTTGGTTTCAAAAGCATGACCTTTGCGCGGGGAACATTCTGTACATTTACCGCAATGACCACAAAACAGTCATTTGCCGCACGGACGGCGAGGAATTTTCATTGTTTGCCCCCGTACACGATGTTTTGTCCGTTTTGCCGGAGGGCGAGTTCCTGAACATCAGCAAGGGGACGGTCGTTTGCCGCAGCCACATTGTAAATATCAGCCATGATGGCGTTTATACCATGTCAGATGGCCGCACTTTTCAAGGACGCAAGCGCGGTTTGAGCAGCCATCGCCGTCTGCGCACAGAAATCGGGCTGACCGACACACAGCCTCTCCCCCTGAATATGCTGGAAAAATGCACTCTGCTGGATGATATGCCGCTGGCATTCTGCGTGATAGAGCTTACCTTTAACGAGGAGGGTCGCGGCGTGGATTTCGTTTTTCGCTATTGCAATGCAGAAATGGCAAATGTGGAAGGCGTTCCCGTGGAAGAAATGCTGAACCGCTCGTTCTACGAAGTCTTCCGCAATGGCGACAAAAAATGGCTCGTGGCATATGCAGACGTGGCTCTGAACGGTACAAAACACACCCTCCGCGATTACAGCCCGGAGATCGGAAAATATCTTACCATCCACTGCTATCAGCCCGAACCCGGCTACTGTGCCTGTGTGCTGCAAGTGACAGAGAACGGAATCGAATAAAAAGGGGAATCATTCCTGATTATCCCCCTGGTGTCCCGTGTGTATTTTCCCTCGGGCAGCCCGGTTTTTCCAATTCCTGTCCTCTGCGTTGATTCCGAAAAATTTCCCGGACTTTGTGTCCTTGGATTTGCCCTCCCATCCATATCATCTTCCATCTCCCCCGCAAGAACTGCGCCTCGGTTCTTGCGGGGTTTTGCTTTGCAGCATTTTTGCAAGTTCGGCAATTTTAAATTCAAAAAATTGCATCACAGTAAATTCCGTATCATGAAACCGAGCCAAGTCTGTCATTTTCTATTATTCCATACAGTAGAGACAGATGAAGCGGTGTTTTCTCCGCCGCTCCCCTTCCGACAATTGCACCAATCCGGCGGGCGGAATTTTGGCCTATCTGCCAATGGACTTCTTTTTTCTCAAACTGTATAATGCAATGCAAAAGGGCATATTTGTTCTGCCCCGTTTCTGACCGCAAGGAGGCTATATGAAAAAGCTACGATTCTACATTATTCCGCTGTTGGTGCTGGCCATGCTGTTGGTGTCGCCACCCACCGCCCGGGCAGAAGCACCAACCACCACCGTCATGATGTATATGTGCGGCACCGACCTGCAAAGCGCCTGCGTGGAGGATATGTATGAGATGGCGAGCGTTGACCTGCCGGAAGAGGTCACCGTTGCCGTGCAGGCGGGCGGCGCTTACACCTGGGATGACGAGGATCTTACCGGCGAGGCCATCAACCGCTTCACCATCACCTATGGCACCTTCAACGACCTGGAGGTGCTGCCCTGGCAGAGCATGGCCGACAAGGAAACGCTCACCGATTTTGTGGCCTGGGCAGTGGACTCCTACCCTGCCGACCGCTACATTCTGGTGCTGTGGGATCACGGCGGCGGGTCCACCGGTGTGTGCTTTGACGAAACCGCCAACTACGACAGTCTGACCATTCATGAGGTCAACGATGCCCTGCACGACTACAGCCAGCAAAACCCGGACTTCCACCTGGACATTGTGGGCTTTGATGCCTGCTTGATGGCAACATACGAGATGGCCGTTCACATGGCGCAGTACGCCGATTATATGGTTGCCAGCGAGGAGTTGGAACCCGGCATCGGCTGGAATTATCTGGGCTGGCTGAGCGATTTGGCCAATGACACCGGCATGGACAGCGCCGACATTGCCGTCTCCATTGCAGATAATTTTATGTCTGCCTGTTTGGAGGACAATCCCAACGACTATCTGAGCCAGAGCGTCATGAACCTTGCCGCCCTTCCCGCTTTCCGCGACCAATTGGAAACCTACGCCGCCTACCTGTCGGATGCCCTATCGAACGGCCAGCTGCCCACCATCAGCCGCTCCCGGCAGCGTATGTATTCCTTTGGCAAGTTCTCAGATGCCTCCTCCGACCAGGTAGATTTCACAGCCTTCCTGGATGCCACCCGGCAGTTTGCCCCCAACATGGCAAGCCAGCTGGAAAAAAGCTATCAGGACTGCATTTACTACTGCATCGGCACGGACACGTTTGACTATCTCACCGGCATGAGCGTGATGCTGCCCGGTGACACCACATTGGACTTTCTGGATAACTTCGCCGCCTATGACTGCGGGGAGCAATACCCCAATTTCAGCCAGTTTGCCTATGGCTACGCCACCTTGCTGGCCGGCGGAAACTACACCTTTACCTTGCAGAAGCCGGAGCAAGCCGCTGCCCCCTCCGGGCAGTTCACCTCCGCCTCCTATGTGCCCGGCGGCAGCTATGTCGCGCCGGAGGATGCCGGGGTTGAAGCCGCAGAGAGTTCTGCGCCCTCCGGGCAGCTATCCGGCATCTGGGCAAATTGGGACAACATTATTTCCGGTGCCATCACCCCAGACGAGCCAGAGGCGGAAGAATGCACCCTCGACCTGGATTCCGACTACACCTGCTACATGACCCTGACCCAAGACGAGCTGAACAACCTTTCGCTGGTAGAAGGTCTTTTGTACCTGGATGCCGGCGACGACGAGGACACCATCTTTGTGGAACTGGGCTCCATGCAGGATGCCGGTATCGACTGGGAAACCGGCGACATCGTCAGCGGCTTTGACGGAACCTGGCCCATGCTGGAAGGCCAGCTGGTGGTGATGTATGACCAGGTACGGACGCAGAATATGCGCCGCAGCGTCATTCCCGTGAAGTACAACGGCACAGACGGCTACCTGGTGATGATGTTCACAGCGGCAAATCCCAGCGGCGTGATTGCCGGATTCACCGAGGGCTACAATGATAACGGTCTGCCGGTGCGCGGCCTGACCCAGCTGGCGGAAGGAGACGAGCTGATTCCCCTCTACCCCATGCTCTATGATGACGGCTCTGACGAGCTGGCTGAGGACACCTTCGAGGGTGACCCCATCATTGTGGGAAAAGAGCCGCCCGCATTTGAGTACATTTCTCTGGAGGGTGCCGATTCCACCTTCTTCTATTGCTTCCGCCTGACCGACATCTTCGGTCAAGCCGAGCTATCGGAAATGATTGATTTCTATCTGTAGGCTATCATCGGGCCAGAGGTCATTCTCAGCCGCCCTCTCGCAGCAGCCGGATTCCAGTGAATCCGGCTGCTGCGAGACTTTTTTCTTTGCATCGTTATTCCGGTCAGCCCTTCCCGCTCGCGGACGATTCCCCCGGAACGTGTACGCACCGGGCGCAAAAAACAGCAAGGCTCAAAATAGAACCCTGCTGTTCAAATGACCGATACACAAGCCGCAATATTGAAATCAAAACGCCTTTGTTGGCTTTTATTGATGCTCTCTTAAAAAGCTGCTGCAAATCCACATCGGGCAAAAATTCTTTCTACGCAGAAACATCCTGGAGCGCACACGCCATCAAATAAAGCATCTGCTCGCTTGTTTTGGTCACTGTACTCATTTTGCTGCTCCGCAGGGTTCATTTCCTGCGGAGATGCCTTATTCCACTGTCACGGACGCTGCCGGATTCCGAGGGTTATCCACGTCCGGTCCTCTTGTCATGCCAAAGGCTGCACCGGGCTAAAAATAGTTTTCCCGTTGATTGTGTTTTCCCCCGGGATGTGCTATAATCCCTTTGATTTTTCCCTTGGAGGAAGCAATATGTCTGTTACACTGCTCTCTTTTTTCGACCTGATCGGCACCATTGCCTTCGCTATTTCCGGGACTTTTGTCGGCATTCGCAAGAAGATGGATATTTTCGGTGTCAACGTTCTTGCCATCACCACCGCCTGCGGCGGCGGTGTCATTCGGGATTTAATCATCGGTGCCACGCCCCCCATGATGTTCCGCAATCCGTTTTATGTGCTGGCAGCCGCCATTGTGGCGAACATTGTGTTCCTGCTGGTATACCGGCATCGTCATATGCCCCGGAAGCTGGCTCCCCTGTATGACCAGCTGCTGTTCTGGTTCGATTCCCTGGGGCTGGCTGCCTTTACGGTGGATGGGGTCATGGCAGGTGTGCGGGCAGGCTACCCGGATAACTACTTCCTCATTTGCTTCCTGGGCTTCATCACCGCTGTAGGCGGCGGCGCACTGCGGGACATCATGGCCTGCCAGATGCCCGACATTTTCCGCAAGCACATCTACGCCGTTGCCGCCATTGCCGGTGCCATTGTTCTGGCAATGCTGTATCGCTGGACCGGCATGGAAAACCTTGCCATGGTCAGCGGTTTCCTGCTGGTGCTGGTGCTGCGCAAGCTGGCTGCCCATTTTCTTTGGAATCTGCCAAAGGTCAACCTGGAGGGGTAAAGATTCCACCGGAAGCTTGATTGCTCCGCCCTTGTAGGGGAGGCTCTTAGCCTCCCACCAGCGGCGCAGCCGCCTTGGCTTCCCCCGGGGGTGTTGCAGAGCGCAGCGAATCTT
>URPI01000096.1 GCA_900549705.1 uncultured Eubacteriales bacterium | reverse complement strand
AGCCGGTTCCGAAGTGCCGTCTGACAGCTTCCCCCCGGGGGAAGCCAAGGGGTGCGAACCTTTAGCCTGTACGCTCTACTACAGTTACGCAAGGATACAAACGAGAATTCCCCGGTAGGTGGCACCATTGTGTGATATGTGCCATCTGCCGGGGAATCTTTATTTCATTTTCAGAAGGGGCCTGCCACGATGGTGGTGCGCTGGTTGCCATAGAAATCCCGGTCGAAGACAATGTCCTCGCCCTCGGGGGTTTCAAATCGCTGCTCCGGCTCGAAGGCCATGCCCAGGGTATCGGAGGTAATCAGCCGTGCTTCCGGCAGATAGCTCTGGAAATTGGAATCCAGATGGAGCTGCCCGTTGTCCTCTTTCAGCTCCAGGATGATGTGATGCTCGTTGTCCACCAGGGCATCGGTGTCGATGTCGGCGGGCTTTGCGCCGTTGAAGTACACGTTGCCGCCCATCCACACCGGCAGGGGCATATAATAGCGGTCACGGTTCACGCCGCAGCCCTCGCCGCAGTAGCCCTGGAAGCAGTTTTCCCATTGCTCCTGGGTCATGTAGCCGGAGTAGGAGGCGGTGCCGCATTCCAGATTGCAGTCGTCCCATTCCATGGGGTCGCCGGGCAGGGGCTTGCAGATTTCTTGCAGCTGCTCCCGCACCGGCTGCTGGACGAACACGTTGTTATAGAAGCGCACGTCGCCATGGAGAATGGACATGAAACCGGTGATTTCCGTCCGGTGGGGCAGATGAATGGGGGTGTAGCGGGTGGAGTCGTATTTGTCGGAGCCATTCTTCACGCCCTTGCCCACGGCGGTGACGGAACCGGCAATCAGATTGTGGACAAAGGCCACGCCCTGGGTGGGCAGCTTGATGGCACGCTCAGAGAGCAGAATGTTGTTGTCCACCAGACATGGGCCGTGGGCAATCTCAATAAAGAGGTCCTCGCCCAAGCCCAAACCGGCGGTGTTCTTCCGCTGAAGCAGATAGTCCCGGGGCATACAGTTGTCGTGGAACAGGTTGCCGGTAACCCGGGTGCCCTGGGTCTGCCAGTCCAGCCAGATGCCACGGACGCAGTGGTGGAAGTGGTTGTGGCGGATGGTTACGTCGATGGCGGCGTGGAACTTGATGCCGCCGATTTCCGCCCCCGCCAGATTGCGCTTGTTGTTGATGTGGTGGATGTGGTTGTTTTCAATCACGGAGAACACGCAGCCCAGGTTGCCCACGATGCCGGTCTGTCCGCAGTCGTGGATGTCGCAGTTCCGAACGGTGTGGGAGCCGATGGTTTCCTTGCTCCATCCGTCAATCTGGGCAATCAGGGCGCAGTCCCGCTGGGTCTGGGTGCCGTCTTTATACTTGTAGTGGCTCCACTTGTTGTCGTTGCCCTGTTGCAAATATTTGCCCAGGGAAATGCCGGAGCATTTGGAGTTGGAAACCTCGCAGTTTTCAATCACCCAGCCCTTGGACCAGTGAGGGCCAATCATGCCGTCCTGCAAGGCGGTGGGGGGCGCCCACTGGGTGGCGGCCTTGGTGACCACGAAGCCGGTGAGGGTGATGTAGTTGACGTGCTCCTGCTCCGGATAGAAGCAATGGGGGCGGTAGGTAATCTCCACATCCTCCTGGTTGGGGTTCTTGCCCTGGAAATTGGCGTAAATCAGGGTGCTTTCCCCGTCCTCGCTCTGGGTGGTGTACCAGGTGTGCTTGGTAAATTCCTTGTCCCAGGAGCTGTCATCCTCCACCGGATGCAGCACTTTTTCCAGGCTGTCCTGCTCATACAGGGACTTTTCTCCCAGGAACACGTCGCCGGTGTGGCAGGGGACAATCTGATCCAGCCAGTCGCCCCAAACCAAGGTGGTGTAGGGATTGTAATTGCCGAAGGCAGCATTGGGGATGGTGACCATCCACACATCCTCCTGGAAATGGGTCCAGTTCTTCACCGGCTCAGCGCCGGTAATCACGGCGGCCCGGGGCTCCATGGAACGGTAGACAATGGGGGCATCCTTGGTGCCTGCCCAGCGGGGGCTGACCTCCTCCCGGTATACGCCGGGGGCTACCAGCACCTGGTCACCGGCCTGGGCAACAAAGGCTGCCTGGCTGATGGTGCGGAAGGGGCGGTTTTTGCTGCCGTCGCCGGGGTGGGTGGCGTTGCAGTCAACATAGCGAATCATGGTCATTCCTCCTGAAAAATATTTATTCGTTTATATTTATTATAAACAGACGTTTTCAAAAGTCAAGCCAGCGGAAAGAATCCCGCAATAAGGGAAAAAACGCAATTTTTGCATATTCTTAATGACGCGGCGAACCCAGTACGGATACGTTGGTTCCCTGACCCGCCCGGTGACGATACACAGAGGAAACCGGGGGATTTTCAGACAATGCACACGCCGCTGCTCAGCCGCAAACAGCCTGCGTAACCAGCGCCGCAATGCCCAAAATCAAAAGCACAAGGGGCACGCCGTAGGCATCGCTTTTCTTGACGGTATGCCAGCGGATGAAATTGGGGGTCATTTTCTGGTGATTTGCCTCCTGATAGGAGCAGTAAATATGCCGCCATTCCAGTTTGCAGCCCGCAAACGACCACACGGCAACCGCCACCATAAACCCGCCCATGATGCCCACGAGTTTATTGTTCCAGATGCCTGCGCAAATCAGCATCAGCAGAATCCATCCGTAGCGGTGGAAATAAGCAAGTGCAATCACTGCCCATGCAGGTGCTTGCCGCTTGTTATGCTTGCTCTGTCTCACCATTTTCTCCTTTAACAATCATTTGACCATGCCCGGCGCTCCCGCAGCAGAACGGTTTGGTGAATGGACGCAGCTTCCCACATGGATTGTAGGGGCGTGTGCGAAACGGTTTCTGAGTGGTATCGAATCGGGCGGGTTAGGGAACTGACGTATCGGTACACGCCCCGTAGCGTCATTGTCCGGCGGCACTGCCGCCCTCAGCCCATTTTCAGGATAACGCCCACGATGGCAGACAGGAGGATAAACCAGATGGGGTGAAGCTTCTTGAGCTTTGGAATCAGATTGGTTCCCGCGTACACCCCGGCGGCCAGCGCCACAGATTTCCAGCTGAGCTGTGCCGCCCCAATCTGATAAATGGAATCCACCCGCAAAATGGCAAACAGCACAATTTCCACCCCCGCCGCGCTGATGAGTGCCACCGAGGCCGGGCGTAAGCCATACAGAGCGGCATCCACCAGGGTGCTGGTGCGGAAGCGCTTCAAAAAGAAACTGATGCACAGGACGATGACAATGCTGGGGAAAATCAGCCCCAACGTTGCCACCACTGCACCCACAATGCCCATCCAGGGGCTGCCCAGCTGGGAGCTTCCCACGGTATAGCCCACATAGGTTGCCATGTTCACCCCCAGGGGGCCGGGGGTGCTCTCGGACACGGCAATCATATCCGCCAGCTGCCCCGCCGTAAACCAGCCGGTTTTATCCGCAATTTCCCGCAGGAAGGGAACCGTTGCCATGCCGCCGCCAATGGCAAACAGGCCGGTTTTGCAAAATTCCCAAAAGAGTTTGCATAGAATCATTTGCCCCGCACCCCCAGCTTTGTGAACGCAACACCCAGAACGCCTGCGAGCAACACGGAATAAATGGGGGAAAAGTCAAAAAACACCGCCGCCGCAAACAGCACCAGGTATAATCCCAGCGTCACCTTGTCCGTGACGGCGGACTTGATGAGCCGAACCACCGCATTGAAAATAAACACGCAGACGCACACCCGGATGCCGCCCATGGCATCCTTCACCCAGCTGATTTCCGCAAAATTGTGAATCAGCGCCGCAATCACGCAGATAATCACCGCCGAGGGGGAAACCACTCCCAACGTGGCGATCACGCCGCCCACAATCCCGGCGTATTTCCGCCCGATGAAGGTTGCCACATTCACCGCAATCGCGCCGGGTGTACACTGACTGATGGCATAGTAGTCCGCCAGCTCCTCCTCCGTTGCCCATTTCTTCCGCTCCACAACCTCCCGCTGGATGATGGGCAGCATGGCATAGCCGCCGCCAAAGGTGACGGCTCCCACCCGGAAGAAGGCACAATAAAGCTCCAACAGCTTCTTCATAACGGTGCCCCGCTTTCTTCTATTTTCCCCATCATAGCACCTTTCGGAGAATCTTGTCAAGCGTTCGTGCCGCCAGAAAACAGGACGAAATCGCCGCCGCAGTCACTTGTGGAGGCATAGCCGTTCACACCGAACACATGGCTGACGTTCTCCCGGGACAGCACCTGCTGCGGGGTACCCTGGGCGTAGACCACGCCGTCACAAATCATATACAGATAGTCACAATAATGAGCCGCCAAACGCAAATCATGAATGACCACCAGGGTGTCCTTTTCGGAATGCTTCAGATAGTCCATGACGAAAAGCTGATGGCAAATGTCCAGATGGTTGGTCGGCTCGTCCAGAATCAGGGTGTGCGCCCCCTGGGCAATGGCACGGGCAATGAACACCATCTTTCGCTCGCCGCCGGACAGACTTTGGATATTCCGCTCCGCCAGCGGGGCGACACCCAATTCCTCCATGGCAGCCTGGACAATCTGCTTTCCGTTTTTCGGATTTTTGCGGGCGAACAGCCCCATGGAGACCACTTCCCGCACCGTGAAATCAAAGGCGCACTCGCTGTCCTGTCCCACGTAGCCCAGGATGGCGGCCAGCTCCCGGGGGGAATAGGCGGTAACGGGTTTTCCGTCCAGGGAAATTGTTCCGTGTTGCTTCGGAACTGCGCCAAAGGTGGTTTTAATCAGCGTGGATTTTCCGCAGCCGTTTGCGCCCACAATACCGACAATCTCGCCGGGACGGGTGGAGAGGGAAACGGAACGGAGAACCTGTTTTCCACCCAGCTTGACGGCAATGGAATCATAGGATAATTTCATGTTTTGCTCCCTCCGTAACCGCTGCGAATCATTAGGAACATAAAGAAGGGCGCACCAATAAAGGCGGTGACAATGCCAATGGGAAGTTCCACCGCACCGAAGGCGCACCGGGCAAAGGCATCCGCCCAGAGGATAAACACCGCCCCCAGCAGGGCACTCATGGGCATGACAATGCGGTTGTCATTGGTGCGGGAAATCAGCCGGGTTACATGGGGAACCACCAATCCCACAAAGCCCACAATGCCGGTGATGGATACCAGCGAGGCCACCACCAGGGAGCACACCAGGAACATACAGGAGCGGAACAGCCGCACCCGCAGACCCATGGCGGCGGCATCCTCATCCCCCATCATCATCATGTTGAACCGGGTTCCCATTAGGGTGAACACAACGGTGCCTGTAACAACGAAAATTGCCGGAATGGTCAGCGTTTTCCACTGAGCGGCGGAAATGCTGCCCATCTGCCAGCTATACACGGCGGCGATGCCCTCCGGGCTTTTGGCACGGAAGATTAAAAAGCTGGTAACGGCACTCATCACCGCATTCACCGCCGTGCCGGACAGCAGCAGCGTTACCGGGCGGAGCTTGCCGCCGCCGGCCTTTTTTGCCAGAGAGTAAACCACCAGCGCCGAAAACAGCGCTCCCAGAAAGGCAAAGGCGGTGGTTTGCCGCTGCCCTGCCAAAAACTGAATGGGGGTGAGCAGTGCCAGGGAAGCACCGGCGGAAGCGCCGGAGGAAATGCCCAGCACATAGGGGTCGGCAATGGGGTTGAGCACCAGCGACTGCATGGCAGCGCCGCAGATGCCCAGCCCCGCCCCCACCAGCATGGCAAAAAGGGTGCGGGGCAGGCGGACAAACCACACGATTTTCAGGTGGGTTTTCAGGTAGACCCCTGCGTTCACCCGGGCATCCCCGGCAAACAGGTGGTCATAGATAATATCGTATACCTCCCGCAGCCCCAGCTGCGTGGAGCCGAAGCTGACGGTAATCAGGGCAGAGGCTGCCACCGCAGCAATCAGCAAAACAAAGAGAACCGTAATCCATACTTTTTTATTCATGCACATTCCTCATCGGCAAAAACAGGGATGACCAACCGGCCATCCCTGTTTAACGGGTCATACTTACTGGAACAGTTCCGGGTAGAAATACTCTGCCATGGTGCGGCAGGCACTGGCAGCACGGATGTCCTGCATCACGCTGACCAGGGGAACCACCAGGAAGCGATTGTTCACAACGGCGGGAATGTCGGAACAAGCGGGGTTGTTGGTCACATAGGCAATCTTGTCTTCCACGCTCTGATTGCCGTAGTCATTGATAATAATGATGTCGGGGTTGGCTTCCACCAGGGTTTCCACGGAGGTGTAGAACCAGCGGGAATCGGCTGCCTTGCGGGTGGTGTTGATGCCGCCGGCCAGCTCAATCAGATTGCTTTCCAGACCGGCAGCGGTGGTATAAATCTGGTCTTCCTTGAACATATCCAGGACGAACACCCGGGGCTTTTCCTCGTCCTTTTTGTCAGCAACCATGCCGTTGGTTTCGGCAATGGATGCCTTCATGTCAGCAATCAGAGCGGCAGCCTTGTCCTCCACCTTGAAAATCTTGCCCAGGTTTTCAATATCGGTGTAAATGTCCTCAACGGTTTCATCGGGGACGATGGTGCCAGTGATGGTCAGGCAGTTGATGCCCTCGGCCTCCAGCTGCTCGTAGGTGCCCCAGGAGCTGTCCTTGAAAGCACTGATTTGACCAATCAGCAGGTCGGCACCGCTGGCAACGGCGTTTTCGTTAGAGCGCTCGATTTCGGGAATGTGCTCAAAGGCCTCTGCCAGCTCCTCCAGGGGAACCTCGGCGGGGTTGGTGTGGACGTTTTTGCCCACAATCCGGTCGCCCAGACCCAGCATCACCAGGTTTTCGGCGGAGTAGAGGTTGGCGCACAGCACGCCGGTGGGCATGGAGGTGAAGGTGACAAGCCGGTCACCGTTCTGGATGGTGACAACGCCGTAGTCATCCTCGGCGGCGACGGCAGCACCGGACAGGCAGGTCAGGGAGAGCAGCAGCGCCAGGACGAGACAGGAGAGTTTTTTGATGTTCATAACGGTTTTCCTTTCAAAAAAAGTGTGTCCTGCTAAAACAGGACACACAAAAAAACCTTCTGGGCAGAAAGGCAATTCACGCTCCGGTTTCGGCAGAGGTTCAACCAGCATTCCGGGGTGTATCTGACTTATCTGCAGCAGCAGCTTCACAGTGACCGACTCGCGGAGCATTGCACTCCATTCCAGAGCCCGGAATACGATTCAATTACGGTGTCCATTATAAAAAGCGAGTCAAATATTGTCAATCTGGAATTTCCCCCAATTTCTGCCTGCCAAATTTGAGGTTGTTTATACGGCAAATACAGTTTTTCCGGTCATTGCCACACCCGGCAGCACCTGTGGGCATTCATTCTTTGTTTATTTTTGGTTATCAAAACATTCACAGTCCTTTTCAGTTCATTTTCAGGACTCTGCCTATAATGAGTACCATCAAAGCAAAAAGAAATCCCATTCAAGGAGGAACTGAATGATGAAACGTACCCTTTCAATGATCACCGCTGTGGCGCTCACCGCCAGCTGCTTCTCTGCTGCCTTTGCCGACAGCAGCAACACGCCCCCCGCCATGCCGGGAAACGGCAACACATCCATGTTCCAGCCCGGTTCTTCCCAGAGCTTACAGACGTTGGTGACGGGCGGCATCATCAGCCAGGAAACGCTGGATGCCATTTTGAAATATCTGGAAGAAAATCCCTCCACCCCGCCGGAGAAGCCGGACGGCGGGCAGCCTGATACCGCCCCCGGCGGAGATGCCAACGCAAAACCGGACGGTGCGCCCAACGGCGGCATGATGCCGGATGACCAAACCCTGAGCGCCCTGCTGGATGCCGGGATCATCACCCAGGAGGAGTACGAGGCAATCGCCGCCTTCCTTCAGAGCAGCCAGATGAACGCACCGGCAGCCCCCGGCAGCAACGGTGAACCCGGCAGCTCCTCCGACTTCACCTACACCGGCGCAACGGAAATCACCGCCGCACAGGAAATCACGGACGGCATTTACCTCTCCGATGCTTATGACGAAAATGCCCTGCTGATTGATACCGCCGAAGCCGTCACCCTGAATAATCCCACCGTAACCAAGGGCGGCGACTCCGACGGCGGCGATAATTGCAGCTTCTACGGCCTGAATGCGGCAGTGCTTGCCAAGGGCGGTGCCACCGTGACCATTACCGGCGGCACGGTGGAAAGCGACGCTGACGGTGCCAACGGCGTGTTCTCCTACGGCGGCAACGGCGGCAGAAACGGGGCAGCCGGTGACGGAACCACGGTGAATATCTCCGATACCGTCATCACCACCACCGGCAATAACGCAGGCGGCATCATGACCACCGGCGGCGGCATCACCAATGCCGCAAACCTCACCGTCACCACCGGTGGCCGCTCCTCCGCAGCCATCCGCACCGACCGGGGCGGCGGAACCGTCTCCGTCACCGGCGGCAGCTATACTACCGGCGGCCTTGGCTCCCCCGCTATCTATTCCACGGCGGACATCACCGCGGAGGATGCGCTGCTCGTCTCCACCCTCTCCGAAGGCGTGTGCATTGAGGGCAAGAACACCGTCACTCTGAA
>URPI01000095.1 GCA_900549705.1 uncultured Eubacteriales bacterium | reverse complement strand
CAAGCACCCCGAAGGGGCGCTTTGTGCTGCGGGCGGATTCTATCCGCCCCTACAGTTTGGGTGGGGAAGCTGCTGCCATTTGGCGAACGGCTCAGTTGGGTACACCTCGGGAGGCTAAGAGCCTCCCCTACATGGCGAGTGCGATTTTGCAATCGTCCTGCAAATCCATAAGATTCCGCTTGAAAATGGCCGAAAAAAATGGTATTATCTAAAGTTGAGAAGTTATTATTTTCAGGAGATTTGCCATGAATACAAAAACAACGGTTGTAACGCAGGAGCAGCTGGATGCACAGTTTGCCTGCTGCGATAAGATTGCATCCTACTGGGCGCAGCGGGGCATTACTCCCGTGGCCTATGTGGAAACCTACGGCTGCCAGCAGAACGAGGCTGACTCCGAAAAGCTCCGGGGCTACCTCAGCCAGTGCGGCTATGCCATCGGCACAACCGCCGAGGGGGCGGACGTGGTGGTGATGAACACCTGCGCCATCCGGGAGCACGCCGAGCAGCGGGTGTTCGGCAATCTGGGGGCGCTGACCCACACCAAGCGCCGCCACCCCGGTCAAAAGATTTTCCTGTGCGGCTGCATGGCAGGCGAAGAAAAGGTATCCAAGCGGATACAGGAGAGCTATCCCCATGTGGACGGGGTGTTTTCCACCCATCACCTGTGGCAGTTTCCTGAAATTCTATACAGCGTTCTGACAACGAAAAAACGGGCGTTTTACATCCAGGATGAGCCGGGCTCCATTGCCGAGGGCATTCCCCAGGTGCGGGACTCCGGCCTCAAGGCATGGGTGTCCATCATGTACGGCTGCAATAATTTCTGCACCTACTGCATTGTGCCCTATGTCCGGGGGCGGGAGCGCAGCCGTCAGCCGGAGTGCATTTTGCAGGAGTGCCGCCAGCTGATTGAAAACGGTGCCAAGGAGATTACCCTTTTGGGGCAGAATGTCAATTCCTATGGCAAGGATTTGGGCATCGGCGTGGACTTTGCCGACCTGCTGGCGCAGATTGCCCAGCTGCCCGGCGACTTTTTGGTGCGCTTTATGACCAGCCACCCCCGGGATGCATCCCAAAAGCTGTTTGACACCATGGCGCAGTATCCCAAGATTGCAAAGCAGCTGCACCTGCCCTTCCAGTCCGGTTCCAGCCGGGTGTTGAAGGCCATGAACCGGCACTATGACCGGGAGACCTATCTGGAAAAGGTGAACTACGCTAAGTCCGTTATGCCGGAGCTGGTGCTGACCAGCGATGTGATTGTGGGCTTCCCCGGCGAGACCGAGGAGGAATTTGAGGAAACCGTATCCCTCATCCAGCAGGTACATTATGACAGCCTGTTTACCTTCATTTTCTCTCCCAGAGCCGGTACCCCTGCCGCCAGCATGGATGACCCCACCCCCAAGGCAGAGAAGAACCGCCGGTTTGACAAGCTGTGCGCCGTGCAGAACGCCATTTCCGAAGAAATCCATCGTTCCTATATTGGGAAAACGCTGCGCTGCCTGGTGGATGGCCGGGATGGCGAGAACCTCACCGCCCGCACCGAGGGTGGCCGACTGGTGCGCTTTGCCGGGGCGGACAGCCTGATTGGCTCCTTCTGCCCCATTGAAATCACCGGCGCGACCACCTGGAGCCTGACGGGCAGATTGGCGGAGTAATTCCGAAGGAGAGAATCATGGCAGTCAATGACACAGAGCTGACCCCTATGCAGCAGCAGTACCGGGCACTGAAGGAAAAAAACAAGGACAGCATTCTGTTTTTCCGCCTGGGCGACTTTTACGAGATGTTCAATGAGGATGCCATCCTGGCGGCCCGGGAGCTGGATCTGACCCTGACCACCCGTGACCGCACCAAGCCAAAGGAGGAGCAGACTCCTATGTGCGGCGTGCCCTATCACAGCGTGGATGCCTACATTGCCCGCATGGTGCAAAAGGGCTACAAGGTGGCGGTGTGCGAGCAGATGCAGGATCCCAAGGAAGTAAAGGGCTTGGTGGAGCGGGACATCACCCGCATTGTCACCCCCGGCACGGTTACGGAAAGCTGTATGCTGGACGAAAATAAAAATAACTATATGGCCTGCCTCTACGGTCAGGGCAACCGCTTCGGCCTGGCCTTCTGCGATGTTTCCACCGGCGCATTTTATGCCACCATCTGCCCCGATGCCCCCACGGTTGCATCGGAGCTGGGGCGATTTTCCCCCAGCGAGGTGCTGCGCTTCGGTGAGAATGTCACCGGAGATGTGGTTGAGGATGCCCTGTTCCACCGGCTGGGCTGCTGCGTGGACGAGGGGACGGAGGAGCTGTTCCGGCTGGAAAGCTGCCAGCAGCTGCTGGAACGTCATTTTGGAGAGCCTATCGAGAAGCTGGGGCTTGTTACCTATCCTCTGGCAGTGGTGGCCAGCGGTGCGCTGCTGAGAACCCTGCTGGATTTGCAGAAAAATGACCTGGCGCATATCCGCCGCCTGCAATACTACACCGGCGGCAAATTCATGGAGCTGGACATGGATGCCCGCCGGAACCTGGAGCTGACCGAAACCATGCGCTCCAAGGAAAAGCGGGGGTCGCTATTGTGGGTGCTGGATAAAACCCACACCCCCATGGGCGGTCGGCTGCTGCGCAGCTGGATGGAAAAGCCTCTGCTGGATGCCGGGGAAATCACCCGGCGGCAGGCTGCCGTGGAGGAGCTGGTGCAAGCGCCCATTGTCCGGGGAGAGCTGGAAGAAGCGTTGAAGCAAGTGACGGACATGGAGCGGGTCATCACCCGGGTGGTCACCGGCACGGTCAACTGCCGCGACCTGCTGGGGCTGGCGCGGGGCTTCCGGGGGTTACCCCAGGTAAAGCAGCAGCTGGAACAGCTGAAATCCCCCATGCTGGTGCAGCTGAACCGGGGCATCGACCCCATGGAAGACTATGTGGAGCTGATTGAAAAGACCATCGTGGACGATCCTCCCCTGACCGTCCGGGAGGGCGGCATCATCCGCAAGGGCGCAGATGCCGAGGCTGATAAGCTGCGGGACATTATGGAGGGCGGCTCCGGCACCATTGCCGCCATTGAGGCTGATGAACGGGAAAAAACCGGCATCCGCACCCTGCGTGTGGGCTACAACCGGGTGTTCGGCTATTATATCGAGGTGTCCAAGTCCTTCATTGACCAGGTGCCTCAGCACTACATCCGCAAGCAGACCCTGGCAAACTGCGAACGCTACATCACCCAGGAGCTAAAAGAGCTGGAAACCCAGGTGCTCACCGCCAAAGAGCGGCTCACCGCCCTGGAATATGATATTTTCACCCGGCTGCGCAGTCAGCTTGCCCAGGGGGCGGAGCGGGTGCAGCTGACGGCCATGGCGGTTGCCGCCGTGGATACCCTGTGTTCTTTTGCCGCCGTGGCGGCGCAGCGGGGCTATTGCCGCCCGGAAATCACCTTGGGGCAGGAAATCTCCATTACCGATGGCCGCCATCCGGTGGTGGAGGCCATGCTGAAGGACAGCCTGTTTGTCCCCAACAGCACCGAGCTGGGTGCAGCGGACAATCAGGTTGCCATCATCACAGGCCCTAATATGGCCGGTAAATCCACCTATATGCGTCAGGTAGCACTGATTGTGCTCATGGCGCAGATGGGTTCCTTTGTCCCGGCCAGAAGCGCCCGCATCGGGCTGGTTGACCGGGTGTTCACCCGCATCGGTGCCAGCGATGACCTGGCTTCCGGGCAGTCCACCTTCATGGTGGAAATGGCAGAGGTGGCTTCCATTTTGAAATACGCCACCAGCCGAAGCCTGCTGATTCTGGACGAGATTGGCCGGGGCACCTCCACCTACGATGGCATGGCCATTGCCCGGGCGGTGCTGGAATTTGCCGCCAATCCCAAAAAGCTGGGGGCAAAAACCCTGTTTGCCACCCATTATCACGAGCTTGCCACCATGGAGGACAAGCTGCCCAATGTGAAAAATTACAACATCGCCGTGAAAAAGCGGGGGGATCAAATGATTTTTCTGCGCCGCATTGTGCCCGGTGCCACCGATGACAGCTACGGCATTGAGGTGGCAAAGCTGGCCGGATTGCCCACTGCCGTGGTGAGCCGGGCGCGGGAGATTCTTGCCGAGCTGGAAGCGGGTGTCATGCCAGCCAGTCAGCCCGCCGCCCCGGCGGATGACCAGGTGAGCATGGCGGAGCTGTCCTATCAGCGGATTGCCGCCGCTTTGCGCACCGTCAATGTGGAGACGCTGACCCCCATCGAGGCCATGAATGAGCTGTATCAGCTCAAGAAGATGCTGGACGCATGACAAAACGGGAAATGACCTTCGGCTGGGGCTGGCTGGCCGTCCAAATGCTGGTGCTGCCCAGCCTTATCAGCAGCATTGCTGCCCCTTGGGGCAGCACGGCGGTGAATTTCTGCTATCATTTGGTAAGCCTTTTGGCGGTGACGGTGATTTTCCACCGCTATTTGAAGCAGGAGCTTCGGAATTTCACCGTCGGATTCAAAAAAGTGCTTCCGGTGATTGCCGTGTCGCTGGCGGTGTATTATGTGGCGGGGGAAGTGCTGCTGTGTTTGATTACAGCCATTGATCCCGGCTTCCGCAATGTCAATGATGATTCCGTTGCTCTGCTGCGGCAGGGAAATCTGGCGTTGACTGCCGTTATGACGGTGGCGCTGGCACCGGTGAGCGAGGAGTGCCTGTTCCGGGGCTTGATTTTCGGCTGTGCCCGGAAGCACAGCCGCTGGGCAGCCTATGCCATCTCGGCGGCGGCCTTTGGGGCGCTGCACGTCATGGGCTATGTGGGTTCCTTCGGGGCGATGCAGCTTTTGCTGTGCTTTTTGCAGTATCTCCCGGCGGGGCTGGTGCTGGCAGCTGCCATGGAGAAGACGAACAGCATCGTGACTGCCATGTGTATCCACGCCATCATCAACGCCGTGTCCATGATGGGGATTATGTAGGGCTTGCCAGTTACATGGCGGGAAGCGTTTGCACGCACCCTGTAGGGGCGGATATTATCCGCCCGCAACCCCGGATGCCGATGGCAGCCGGTTGAATGGTAAAAGCTTCCGCAACTGCCCCTTGGCTTCCCCCGGGGGTGCTAGCCGTTCAAAAATCCATCAACAACTGAAACATGTTTTTTTCAACGAGGTGATTTTATGCCTGCAATTATTCAGCTTCCCAGCCATATTGCCAATCTCATTGCCGCCGGTGAGGTGGTGGAGCGTCCGGCCAGCGTGGTCAAGGAGCTGCTGGAAAACGCTGTGGATGCCGGTGCAACCAAGGTGACCATCGAAATCCGGGACGGCGGCATGACCTTCCTGCGGGTGACGGACAACGGCTGCGGCATGGAGCCGGAGGATGCCAAAACCGCCTTTTTGCGCCATGCCACCTCCAAGCTGCGCCGGGCGGAGGACTTGGGGGCGATTTCCACCATGGGCTTCCGGGGCGAGGCACTGGCTGCCATTGCCTCCGTCAGCCGCATTGATTTGCTGACCAAGCCCGCCGGTGCCATGGCTGGCACCAGCCTCCATTTGGAGGCAGGGGTCATTACCCAGTCCGGCGAAGCAGGATGCCCGGATGGCACCACCATCATCATCCGGGATTTGTTTTACAACACCCCTGCCCGGATGAAATTTATGAAATCCGACTCCGTGGAGGGCAGCCGGGTGACGGCGGCGGTGCAGATGCAGGCCTTGGCGCACCCCCAAGTGGCCATTACCCTGCTGCGGGACGGGAAGAATATTCTTTCCACTCCCGGTGACGGCTCCCTGCAAACGGCGGTCTACTGCGTGTATGGCCGGGAATTTGCGGGGATGGCCCAGGTGGAAAGTCATTGGGACAGCTACCGACTTACCGGCTATGTCACGAAGCCCACTGACAGCCGCCCCAGCCGGAATTTTCAGACCTTTTTTGTCAACGACCGCCCGGTGAAATCGAAACTCCTGATTTCTGCGCTGGAGGAAGCCTACCGCAACCAGCTGATGGTGGGAAAATTCCCCGCCGGTGTGCTGCACCTACAGCTTCCGCCCGATGCGGTGGATGTCAACGTCCATCCGGCAAAGACGGAAGTGAAATTCCTCAACGAGAAGGCGGTGTTTGACTGCGTTCACTATGGCGTGCTGGCGGCGCTGAACAAAACCCCCGACCGCCCCCAGGTGCAGTTTGCAAAGCAAGCTGCATCCGCGCCGCAACCGATGCAGCCCCGTCAGGCGGCAGTGTCCAAGCAGAATTTCTTCCGCACCATGACCCCGGAGGAGTACAAGAGCTTCTCTGCGGCCATGCAGGAAGCACCTCAGCCCAAGCCCCAGGCAGCACAGGCGGCAGTGGAGAAAATTGTTAAGGCCATGCCGGACAAGACAATGCTCCACAGCGCGGTGGTGATTCCGGGAGAGCCGATTCCGGTTCCACCCCGTCCGGCTGCAAAATCCCAGCCGGAGGAGGAGAGAATAGGCTTTCTGCCCCCGCTTCCGGCAGAGCCGAAGATGCCCAAAGCGCCGGAGATTCCGGTGCCTCCCGTGAAGCCGGAACAGCCGGAAAACGTCCAGCAGAAATTGGATATGCCCAGCGTGCCGGACTGGCGTTTGGTGGGGGAGCTGTACCGCACCTATATTCTGGTGGAGCAGGGGGAGGACGCCTTCCTCATTGACAAGCACGCCGCCCATGAGAGGATTCTTTTTGACAAACTCAAGGCCAATCAGGAGGCCATTTCCGGCCAAGCCCTGCTGTCCCCCCTGACCGTGCGGCTGACCCCCGCGGCGGCGGGAGAGCTGCTCAGCAATATGACCATGATGGAGGAGCTGGGCTTCCAGCTGGAAGAATTTGGCGACAGCACCCTGCTGCTGCGTCAGATTCCCATGGATTTGTCCCCGGACTCTGCCGCCGAGACGGTGGAGAGCCTTGCCGCTGACCTGCTCAATGGCCGCCGGGAGCAGAAGGACACCGTGCGGGATGAGCTGCTGCATACGGTGGCCTGCAAGGCTGCCATCAAGGCCGGCTGGGTGACGGATGAGCAGGAGCTATATGCCATTGCAAAGACCGTTATGGAGCGGGAGGAACTGAAATACTGTCCCCATGGCCGCCCCATCTGCATTACCCTGAGCAAAAAGCAGGTGGAAAAGCAGTTCAAGCGGACATAAGGAGAGACCATGAACCAAATCATTTGCATTGCCGGCCCCACGGCCTCCGGCAAGACCGCGCTGGCGGTGGAGCTGGCAAAGGAATATAACGGCGAAGTGGTGTCCTGCGACTCCATGCAGGTATATAAGCGCATGGACATCGGCACCGCCAAGCCCACCCCGGAGGAGCGGCAGGGCATCCCCCACCATATGATTGATGTGGCAGAGCCGTGGGAGGATTATTCCGTCAGCCGCTACTGCCAGGAAGCCACGGCAGTTGTGGAGGACATCCTCGCCCGGGGGAAGACTGCCATTATTGCCGGAGGCACCGGGCTATATATGGATAGCCTCATTCGGGGCAACGATTTTGCCCCCTTCCCCTCCACCGGTGTGCGGGAACGGCTGGAAGCGGAGGCAGACCGGGCGGGCATGGAAGCACTGCTGCAACGGCTCCGGGAGATTGACCCGGAAGCGGCAGAGCGGCTGCACCCATCCGACCGCAAGCGCATCATTCGGGCGCTGGAGGTGTACCTGGAAACCGGTGAGACTATCACCGCCCACAACCGCCGCACCCAGTCTGTGCCGCCCCGGTTTTCCCCCATCTGGCTGGGGTTGGATTTTGAAAGCCGGGCAGAGCTATACAGCCGGATTGACCGGCGGGTGGATGTGATGCTGGAAATGGGACTGGTGGCTGAAATTCAGGGATTGCTGTCATCCGGTATCCCGGAAAAATGCACCGCCATGCAGGCCATTGGCTACAAGGAGTTCACCGCCGCGCTGGAGGGCGCAGGCACCATTGTGGAGGCGGCTGACCAGGTGCGTCTGTCCAGCCGCCATTATGCCAAGCGCCAGCTGACCTGGTTCCGGCGGAACAAACAGATGCATTGGCTGCTGCGCAAACCGGGGGAGGGGAGCGAGGAAATTCTCCGGCAGGCGCGACAGGTTTTGCAGGAAAACGACACCTAGGCTGTGATAGCATATGGATACCAACAAGAAAGAGGGTATACATATGACGGAACAAGTGAATTTGCAGGATGCCATTTTGAAGGAAGTGCGCCGGGACAAGGTCCCGGTGACGCTGTTCTTGATGAACGGATTCCAGCTGCGAGGCATCATCACGGGGTTTGACAGCTTTGTGGTGGTGCTGGTGACGGACGGGCGGCAGCAGATGATTTACAAACACGCCATCTCTACCCTGGCTCCCATCCGGCCGCTGAAGGCCGCAGCTGCCATGTAATCACTTCCCAGAAGCGGCGGATTTCCCGCCGCTTTTTTAATGACGCACGGGGATGATACCGATACGTTGGTGCCCTAACCCGCCCGGTGACGGCAGGTGGAGAAAACCGTGGGATTGATATTGGCATCCCGGTTGAGCAGCACACGCCCTCTGTAGGGGCGGCTATTAGCCGCCCGCCAGCTGACGGGACATGGCGGTTCGTTGAATGGTAGCAGCTTCCCCTCCCGAACTGT
>URPI01000094.1 GCA_900549705.1 uncultured Eubacteriales bacterium | reverse complement strand
CCTCGGGGGAAGCCAAGAGACGCATCGCCGTTGGCTGTTCATAAATTATTAGTCAAAGCAGTCTACTACGTTTGGCGTGCAGTAACGAACCGGCGTATCGGCACACGCCCCGCAGCGTCACTGTCCGTCGGCACTGCCGCCCCTATTCAAATCCATTGACATCGGCAAAGGCGGTCACGCTGCGGCTGTCCTTATCCTTGCCAAACTGCTGGAGCAGCCAGGCAATCAAAAACCGCATGGGCTTTGTCATCCGGCCATTGACCGTCAGGCGATAGCGGTAGTGATAGTTTATCTTCGGCACCGGGCAGGGTGCAGGGCCCAGAACATCCGCCTTCTCCCTTTGATAGTCCGGCTGCGCCAGACAACCAAGCAGGCTGTCGCGGAACTTGACGGCACTGCGCAGCACCGTCCCTTCGTCCTCCCCCTGGAAGGTAATCATCAGCCGGTCTGCAAAAGGGGGGGCATTTTGAATCTGCCGCAGCTGAATCTCCAATTCATAAAAGCCGTCATAGTCCTGCGCCGCACCCAGGCGGATAATCTTGTGATTGGGCACCATGGTCTGAATCACGGCACGCCCCGGCTTTTCGCCCCGACCTGCCCGCCCCACCACCTGGGTCAGCAGATTAAAGGTGGTTTCCCCTGCCCGGTAGCCGCCGGAATACAGGGACAAATCCGCATCCAGCACCCCCACCAATGTCACCTTGGGCAAATTCAGCCCCTTGGCCACCATCTGGGTTCCCAGAAGGACGGGGATATGTTCCCGCTGGAAATGCTCCAAAATTTTTTCGTGGGTATTGACCGCGCTGATGGTGTCTGCATCCATCCGCTCCACCGCCATGGTGGGGTACAGCTCCTTCAGCTCCTGCTCTACCTTCTGCGTGCCGGTCCCCATGGGCTTCATCGGGCCGCCGCATTGGGGGCAGCGCCGGGGAACCGGCTGCGAAAAGCCACAGTAGTGGCACATCAGGCGGTTATTGGCGCTGTGATAGGTCATGGGCTGGGCACAGCGGGGGCACTGGGGCACCTCCCGGCAATCCACGCACACCAGGGCGCGGCTGTTGCCCCGCCGGTTGAGCAGCAGGACGGTTTGATTGCCCCCATTCCAGTTGTCATATATTTCCTGCCGCAAGGGAAGGCTGAGGCTCATATCGTTGCCCAGCTTTACCTCCTCCCGCATATCCACAATCTCAACCTGGGGCAGCGGGCGGCCATTGTATCGATTTTTCAGGGTGTAGAGGGTATAATCCCCTTTTTTTGCATGGTACATACTCTCCACGCTGGGCGTGGCAGAACCCAAAAGCACCAGGGTATGCTCCTTTACGCCCCGCCAGATGGCCACCTCTTTGGCCGAATACCGGGGATTATTTTCGGATTTATAGGAATGCTCCTGTTCTTCGTCCAGGATAATCACACCCAGGTTTTCCGTGGGGGCAAACACCGCCGAGCGGGTTCCCACAATCACCCGGGCATCGCCGCTTTTGATCCGCTTCCACTGGTCATAGCGTTCGCCCATCCCCAAGCTGCTGTGGAGAATTGCCACCTGGCTTCCAAACCAGGCCGCCATTACCCCCAAAAGCTGCGGGGTCAATGCGATTTCCGGCACCAGCAGCAGGGCGGTTTTTCCCGCGTCCAAGCACTGCTGAATCAGCCGGATATACACCGAGGTCTTGCCGGAACCGGTGATGCCATACAGCAGCGCCACGCCGGGGCGGGGCTGCTCCATCTGCTGCCGCAGACCCAAAAAGGCATCCTGCTGCTCCGGGCTTAAAACCAGGGGGCGCTCCACCTCCGCCGGCTGAATCTCCCGGCAGCGGAGCACCGGACGTTCCGACAGCTCCACATAGCCCAGCTCCTCTAACCGGCGCAGCGTTGCCGGAGATGCCCCGGTGTAATAGCAAATATCCTTCACCGCGCCGCTGCCCAGGGCTGCCAGCAGCTCCAGAACACTGCGCTGCATGGCGGCGGATTTGGGGCGCTGGGCGGCAAAGGCCATGGCCTGCTCCCCCGGCACGGCAAGCGCGGCAATTTTCTCGTTTTTCTCCGTCACCCTGGGGTGAAACTCCTGGGTGGTGGATATCCATTTCTTTTTTAACAGGTATGCAAGCGCCGCAGAAAATGCTTCATCATCCGCTACGGCCTCATGAAGCTTTGTTTCCTCCGCTTCCGCGCCCAATGCCTCCAGCAGAAGGAGAATCTCCTTCGCCCCGGCCTTTCGGATGACGGCGGTTTTCCAGCCTGCGTCCTCCGTCAAGGAGAAGCGCACCCTGGTGTGAAACCACGTCCCCGCCGGGAGCATGGCGCGGGCGGCATCAAAAAAGGTACAGAAGTACCGCTCCCGCAGGAAGGAGGCCAGCTTGAGCTGGGTTGGAGTCAGCACAGGGGCATCATCCAAGGCGCAGCAAACCGTCTTGAGTCCTGCTTCATCTCCCGCTTCCACCGAAAGCACAATGCCATCGCACAGCCTGTTTCCTCTTCCGAAGGGAACCTGCACCCGCATTCCCGGCAGGAGCGTCATCTCCTCTGGAATGCGGTAGGAGTAGGGCTTGTCAATGGCAAAAACCGCCGCAGATACCGCAATTTTTCCGGTCATAAGCCCTCCACATTCTCTTTTTGTGAAGGCCGGAAGGCAAACTGCTTCCCGGCCAAACCGTCAGGAAGCCCTGATGAAATCCGCAGGAGCTGACAGAGAGCGCGTTTTCACCGGGCGAAGATTCCGAAAACGGAGAAATACGGTATGTATTTTCCGTTTTTGGAACTGCACAAATCGGGTGAAATCCACTGTTCAGCCGAAGGGGATTGATTCAGAGTTTCCTCAATTCTTGTACTCGTCCTTCACATAGCCGGTCAGCTCGCCGTCAGCCACTTCCTCAATGGCCATGGTGACGGGCTTCTCGGGCAGGTCTTCCTGATTCATCTCCGCCTCAGCGGCAATCTGGCGGGCGCGATGAGCCACCAGGTTCACCAGCAGATAACGGCTTTCCACATTTTCCAGCAAATCAGCAACAGGGGGATACAGCATGAATTTTAGCCTCCAATAATAAAATATATTCTAAACCTGTGGGGCGGCATTGCGTCGCCCCCAGAGGGGTTACTGCTCAATAATTTTCAGAATTTCCCGGGCACAGTCATGTACATTCTGGTTGACCACCACGTAGTCATACCAAGCGCTTTGCTCAATTTCCCATTCTGCCCGTGCCATGCGAATTTTAATCTGCTCCTCGGAGGTATCCTTCCGGTCACGCAGACGGCGCTCCAGCTCCTCCAGGGAGGGGGGCATGATGAAAATCAGCACCGCATCCGGCACTGCCTGCCGTACCCGCTTGGCACCCATGGGGTCAATATCTAAAAAAACGGGGCCTTTTGCCCGCTTCTCCTCCAGCTGGGCGCGGGGCGTGCCATAGTAGGTTTCGTTGTGGTTGTCGTATTCCAGGAACGCATTTTCGTCAATCATCCGGCGGAACTGCTCCACGGTGATGAAGTCATAGCTCACGCCCTCCACCTCGTTGGGACGGGGCGCACGGGTGGTGGCAGAAACGGAGAAGGACAGGTCGGGTCGCTCCTTCATGGCCAGCTCCAGTGCCGTGCCCTTGCCCACACCGGAGGGACCGGAAATCACAATCAGTTTTCCTTCATTCATTGTACATTCTCCTCTGTTTCCTCAGTCATTTTTCCCTGCCAGCGGTCACCCAGTGCCTGGGTGGTCAGTGCGGACAGAATCACATGGTCGGTGTCCATCAGCACCACCGCCCGGGTTTTGCGCCCGTAGGAGGCATCAATCAGCATTCCTCTGTCCCGTGCCTCCTGCACCACCCGCTTGATGGGGGCGGAATCCGGGTCGACCACCGCCAGGATTCTCCCGGCATTGATCAGACTTCCAAAACCGATATTGACCAGTTTCAAAAAAGCATTCCTCCTACTTATTGTGGGCTTGTCGGGGCAGGACACCGACGTATTGGTACAAGCCCCGCAGCGTTATTCGATGTTCTGGGTCTGCTCCCGGATTTTTTCCAGCTCGGCCTTGATGTCCACCACCACCCGCGCCAGGCGCAGGTCGGTGCATTTGGAGCCGATGGTGTTGGCCTCCCGATTCATCTCTTGCAGCAGGAAATCCAGCTTCCGCCCAATGGCACCGCCGGAAGCGAGCATGGAATCCATCTGCTCCAAGTGGCTGCGCAGACGGACGGTTTCTTCATCCACCGCCACCTTGTCTGCAAAAATAGCAGCCTCGGTGAGAATCCGGCTTTCATCAATGGCAGTATTTGCCAGCACCTCCTGAAGCTTCTGATACAGCCGGGTGCGGTAATCCGCCACGGTCTGGGCGTTGCCGCTTTCCACCTGGGACACCAGCGCCCGGATGGTGTTGCCCCGGCCGGACAAATCGGCCTTCAACGCCGCGCCCTCCTTGGTGCGCATGGCATCAAAGCTTTCCAGGGCATGACCCACCACCTGCATCATGTCGGCCATGAGCTGTTCCTCGTCCACCTGGGGCTTGTCCATGGTGAACACATCGCTCATCTGGGACAGCAGGGACACGCTGATGTCCTCCCGGATGTCAAACTCCCGTGCCATCTGACGCATGGCCTGAATATAGCCCGCGGCTACCTCCCGGTTCAGGCTGACGGTCACATCCGGCACTCCCTCGGCTCGTTGGGTGACGAACACATCCACTTTGCCCCGGGTGATGGTTCCCTTGACTGCCTGCTTCACCGCATCCTCCGCAAAGGTGAGGGCGCGTGGGAGCTTGACGGCGCAATCCAGATACCGATTGTTGACACTGCGGATTTCAACAGTGAATTCCCGTCCGTTCACCGTCTCCACACTGCGGCCATAGCCGGTCATGCTTTTCACCATGGTGATATTCCTCTTTTCAAAGTTTGTTGGAGCAGCCGCACCTTAGCCGGCTGCTGCGGTGGCTTCCGCTGCCGCAGTGGTTTCCGTGGCAAGGGTTCCTGCCGGTACCACGCTGGCGGAGACGCTTTCCGCCCGGAATACGCCCACATCCCGGAAGCCGTCCGTAAACACGGCGCGCACCGGGAAGGTGGCGGTTCCAACCTCTGCCCCCGTAAAGTCAACCACAACCATCACATCGTCGGCGGTCAGCTTTGCAATCTGTTCCGCCGGCCCACGCACCTGTAGGTTCAGCTCCTGGGTAATCAGCTCCACCTCCAGCCCCTCGGGCACATTGACCACGCTGATCTGCCGAATCAGAAAATCCTTGGTGGCCAGCCCCTTCAGGGTGATGGTGGCCGTCACCTCGGAGATGCCGGTCAGGTTGGTAATGCCCTCTTCCAGGGGGATGGTAAAGGTCTTTACGGTGTCGGACTCAATTTCCGTCAGGTCAATGGTGCCCACCACCAGCTGGTCGCCCATGAGGTCAAGGGCTGCCTCGCTGCCGGAAACGCGGATTTTATCGGTGCTCAGGGTGATGTCTACATTGCTTTCCGTTGCACCGCCGCCCTCCACCAGATGATAGGTAAGGGCAATGTCCTTGACCCGCTGGATGCGCACCTCCAGGTGAATCTGATCCACATTGGTGGTAATCAGGCTGGCATCCACCGGCTCCCCCGCTCCATTGCACAGGGTATACTTGCAGTCCCAGCTGATGGATTCCCGTTGGTCGGTAAGGTCAACATCAATAACCGCCTTTTCAATCTGGTCGGCAATGGACTGGGGACCCACAATCTGCACTGTGGGATATTCCAGCTGCCGGTTATCCCGGTCGGCGATAAAGCCATCCGGCACAGAGCCAATCCACTTCACTTCCACCGGGATGGACTTAGGAACCCGGCGCTCCACATTGAGGAAAATGCGCCCGGGGCTTTTGGACTCCACCACAAAGGCGTTGCTGGCCACATTTCCCGGGAAGGAAACGGAATAGCCCACGGAAATCTGATTGCCGGGCTCGTAAATATTGGACAAATCCGCCTTGACTGTAATGTTGGCGGGATTGACTTTCACAAGGTCGGTACGGTTGCCGGACAGCTCCAGGTTGACGGAGGAAGCGGACTGATAAGTAATCATCAGTCCCCGCTCAGCCAGCACCGATTCATTGCCCAGCACCAGCGGAATATTGTAATAGGTCTGCTTGGAGCCGGGGCTGACGGTGGTAATCACATAGAGCCACAACAGGAATGCGGCGGCGACGGACAGCGCCGCAGCGGCAAATTTATTTTTCATGGCGATCCTCCCCTTCCCGTCTGTGCAGCTTGCTGCGGAGGCGGGCGGCCAGGTTGTTTTCTTCCTCTGCGGCAGGCTCGGTACACAGCTCCGTTTTCAGAAGCCGCTCCAGGGTCTGGGGAGCCAGGTGGCGCTTGAGCATCCCGTCCACCGCCACGGAAATGGTGCCCGTTTCCTCGGACACAATCACCACTACCGCATCGGAGGCCTCACTCATGCCCACACCTGCCCGGTGCCGGGTGCCCAAATCCGCACTGAGGTGATTGGAATCGGACAGGGGCAGGACGCAGCCGGCAGCCGCAATCTTTCCGTCCCGGATAATCATGGCACCGTCATGCAGCGCCGCCTTGGGGAAAAAGATGTTGCGAATCAGCTGTTCGGACACGATGCCGTCAATCAGGCTGCCGGTTTTGTAGTATTCATCCAGCCGCACTTCCCGGGCAAATACAATCAGCGCGCCCACCTTTTCCCGGCTCATGACCTCGCAGGCCATCACGGTCTGGGAAATGACATTATCCATCTGTGCCGGCGGTCTGGCCGGGCCAAAAAAGCTGCGCAGGCGCACTGTGCCGCTGAGGTGATCCAGCATTCGCCTTAATTCCGGCTGGAACAGAATGACCAGCGCCAGGAAACCAACGCTCATCACCTGATTGAGAATAAAGTTGATGGTATACAGCTGCAACAGCCCTGTCACGGCAGACAGCAGCACCACGGCCACCACCACACCGGCAATCCGCACGGCACTGGATGTGCGCACCAAGGGAATCAGCTTATAAATCAGGAATGCCACCAGCGCAATATCCAGATAGTCGGACCAACGCATCCGGGTCAGCTGCTGAAGCACGGATTCAATCATTTCCATGGAAATTTCATCCTTTATATCATCACAAATAGCCGCCGCAGCACTCCCCAAAGGCCGCCAGCGTATACTTGCCTAGTATCTTTTCTATTATAGCGAAAAATGCGGATGATAGCAATAGAAATTCTGCATAAAATTTTTTCCAGAGAGTCAACAGGCATTGTACGGGCAGTGCCGCCGCAGCTGTAGGGGCGGATAGCATCCGCCCGAAACCCGGCGGGACAGAGCGGTTGGGTGAATGGCAGCAGCTTCCCCATCGGACTGTAGGGGCGGATAGCATCCGCCCGCAGCACAAAGCGCCCCTTTGGGGTGCTTGTGTGCCGGGCCGACTTCTAGTCGACCCCTACAGGGGGTTGTGCCATCCATTCTGGTGCTTCCTGAAATCCGGGGGTTCGGGCGGATTCTATCCGCCCCTACAGTCCGCTTCTACATATTCCCCACCGCGTTTATCAGTGCGTCCGTCTGCCAGTCGGCGGCATCGGGGCCGAAGCTGACGCGGACGGTTCCAGTTTCCAGCGTCCCGGCGCTTTCGTGCGCCAGGGGCGCACAGTGCAGCCCGGCGCGGACGGCAATTCCCCGGTCTGCCAGACGCTGGGCAAATGCCTCGCAGTCCTCCCGGGGGACAAAAGAAATTGTTCCCGCCTGGTGCGCTCCATAAAAAGCCTGTACCCCCAGCTTTTCCAGCATCCGGGCGCACCGCCGGGTCTGGCGGTGTTCCGCCGCCCCAATCCGGCTGCCCTGACTGAGCACATAGCGCATTCCGGCATCCAGCCCTGCTGCCCCGGGCACATTGACCGTCCCCGCCTCCAGCCGCTCCGGCAGCATATCCGGCATATCTTTCCGAATGGATTCGCTGCCCGTGCCGCCGAACAGCAGCGGGGCAGCCTCCCCCCTGCACAGCAGCAGCCCCGTGCCCTGGGGACCCAGCAGCCCCTTGTGGCCGGGAGCGGCAATAAACTCCGCTCCCAGGGCATTCAGCTTCACCGGCAGCGTCCCAGCGGACTGGGCTGCATCCAGAATAAAGGGCACACCCTGCTCCCGGCACAGGGCAGCCATTTCCTCCACCGGCAGAATATAGCCGAACACGTTGGACACATGGGTGAATACTGCTGCATCCGCCCCATCACGGAGGGCACGCCGAAACTCCTCCAGGGTATTGTCCCAGTCAAACAGATGCCGCCCTGCCACCCGTACCTCCGCCCCCAAGGCATACAGGGGGCGCATCACCGCATTGTGCTCAAACCCGGACACCGCCACGCGGCCCCCGGGCTTTACCAAACTGCGAATGGCAATATTCAGGCCATGGGTGCAGTTGGTGGTGAGCACCACCTGCTCCGGGCGGCAGTCGAAAAGCTTCCCCGCCGTCTCCCGGCAGGAAAACACCACCTCCGCCCCTCGCTGCGCCGCCCCATAGCCGCCCCGCCCCGGGCTGGCACAGGTGCGCATCGCCCGCTCCACCGCCCGGTAAACAGCGGGCGGCTTATGGAAGGAGGTGGCACCATAATCCAGGTAAATCATAGCACAAGCTCAGATCGGAAGAGC
>URPI01000093.1 GCA_900549705.1 uncultured Eubacteriales bacterium | reverse complement strand
AGCGCCCCTTCGGGGTGCTTGTGCCGGGTCGACTTCTAGTCGACCCCTACAGGGGGATGTGCCATCCATCCTGGTGCTTCCTGAAATCCGGGGGTTCGGGCGGATGCTATCCGCCCCTACGGATGGCGCTGCATATAGTTTGGCGTGTAAAAAATAAATCTGTGATATTCGTCCCCCGTTCCTTACATAATGGATGAAACGGAAAGGAGATGGCATATTGGAAGACCAAAAAATAATCGCCCTGCTCTTTGAGCGCTCAGAGCAGGGCATGACCGAGCTGATTGCCAAATATGGCAAGCTGCTGCGGCGCATTGCCTGGAACATCCTGGGAAATGCGCTGGATGCGGAGGAGTGCGCCAACGATACATATCTGAGTGTGTGGAACGCCATTCCGCCGGAGCAGCCCCGCTCCCTTGCGGCCTTCTGCTGTGCCATCGCCCGGAACAACGCCCTGAGCCGCTACCAATGGGACAACGCCCAAAAGCGAAACAGCCACTATGACATTGCCCTGGACGAATTGGGCGAAAGCATCCCCGCCCTGGGAAATGCAGAATCCGAGACAGAAGCCAGAGAATTGACCGATGGCATCAACCGCTTTCTGGCTGCCCAACGCAAAGAGGATCGCTATCTCTTTGTGCGCCGGTATTACTTTGCCGACAGCGTGGCCGAGCTGGCTGCCCAAACGGGCAAATCCCCCCACAGCGTTTCCGTCCGCTTGTTCCGTATCCGTGAGAAACTTCAAAAATACTTGAGGAAAGAAGGTCTGCTTCCATGAAACGTGAAAACATTTCCCGGATTCTCAACGGAATCGACCCCACCTTCGTGGAAGAATGCGTCACGCGGCCTTCGGAAAGGAACACCATGAAACATTCCAAACGTTTGGCGGTTCTCATTGCCGCCGCCTGTCTGCTGGTTGCGTTGGGCATCACCGCCTATGCCGCTGCCCGCTCGATTTTGGGCGACTTCTGGGGCAGCTATGGGGAACACCTGCAAGACCCCCAGGAGCAGCGTGCCCTGGGGCGGGAGGATTACGCCGACTGGCTGGAGGGGGAGCACAAAATGGTGGACAAAATGCTGGACATTGCAGGCAAAACCACGGCTCAAAACACCTTTGTCCCCATTCAGCCAGGCAGCAAGGCAGGCATTACCCTGCTGGAAAGCTACTATGACGGAGAGAAGATTGCCATGGGCTGCCAGTTCCGGTGGATTAACCTCCAAATGCCCCTCCAATATGACATTGACCTGAACGACCCAGCCTATGCAGACCTGGGCGAACTGCAACCTCGGACGGATTTGGAGGAATTTATGCAATACGGTGCCGGACACCAGGTGAACCAGGAAGAGTTGCAGGAAATCGCCCTCCGGCTGAAACGGGACGGGAAGGTCACCTTTGTGACCTATGACTCCTGGCTGAGCGACCATGTGTATGCCAACGGCGAGGATTTGGGACCCTGCCACGGGGATATTGATGAAAACGGCAATTTCACCGTTGACCCCATGATCATGGGCATTGGTGAGGTGGAGCTGCCGGAAAGCTGCCGGAATCTGCCGGAAATCACCGTGACCCTGAACTACTGCGTGGAGCCTGTGCTGTATGTGCTGGAAGGGGACAGTATGTCCTGTGCCACCGCTCCGATTCAGCGCTACCCTGTGAATATCACCATCCAAAACAACACCCAGCCCTGATTTCTCCGCATCCTTCCAGTTGACACAGCCGGAGGGGACTGATAGAATAGGCAAAAACCTTCTTTTGAATCGGGAGAGTTCATATGAAAAAATTTCTATCCGTCCTTCTCATGCTGTCGCTGCTGGCAGCGGTGCTGTCCGGCTGCGGTCGGGAGAAAAAGCAGGTCTATCAGGCCATGTTTGTTGATGTGTTCGACACCATCACCACCCTGCGGGGCTACGATGTGTCCCAGGAGGCCTTTGACAAGCAAGCCCAGCAGACCCACGAGGCGCTGCTTGCTTACCACAACCTTTTTGACATCTACGCCGACTATCCCGGCGGCTTGAAGCAAATCAACGACAACGCCGGGATAGCCCCGGTGGAGGCAGCACCGGAAGTAATTGCTCTTTTAAAGGATTGCCGGGATTTCTACACCCGCACCGATGGTCGGGTGAATGTGGCCATGGGCAGTGTGCTCTCCCTGTGGCACGATGCCCGGGAGGCAGGACTGAACGACCCGGCGCACGCGGCGCTGCCGGACAAGGATGCTTTGGAAGCGGCGGCGGAGCACGTCCGCTTTGACACGGTGGAAATCAACGAGTCGGACGGCACTGTTTTTCTGACGGATGCAGCCCAGCGCCTGGATGTGGGGGCTGTGGCCAAGGGCTGGGCAGCCCAGCGGGTGAGCCAGCTGCTGCCGGAGGGCTATATGCTCAACGTGGGCGGCAACGTGTGTACCCGCGGCACGAAGCCGGACGGGAGCACCTGGAATGTGGCGGTGCAGTCCCCCAACATGGCAGAGGACAACCTGTGCGTGGTGCAGCTGACCGGCCAGAGCCTGGTGACCAGCGGCGACTATCAGCGCAGCTATACCGTGGACGGCAAGGCGTACCACCACATCATTGACCCTGATACCCTGATGCCCGGCACCTACTGGCGCAGCGTTTCCATCCTGGCAGTGGATTCCGGCGTGGCCGATGCCCTGTCCACAGCGCTGTTTCTGCTGCCCTTGGAGCGGGGACAGGCGCTGGCAAAGGAATTTGGGGTAGAGGTGATGTGGGTGGATGCGGATATGAACATCACCCAGACCGACGGGTTTGCAAAGGCAGTTAGAAAATAAGGGATTGTAGAGGCGGATAGAATCCGCCCGCAACCCCGGTTTTTCGCAAGCACCCGGATGAACGCATACGCCCCTGTAGGGGTCGACTAGCAGTCGACCCGGCACACAAGCACCCCGAAGGGGTGCTTTGTGCTGCGGGCGGATTCTATCCGCCCCTACGGTTCAAGTGGGGAAGCTGCTACCTTTCCCAACCGCTCTGTTCCGCGTCACGCTCGGGCGGATTCTATCCGCCCCTACAGGGCGCGCCCACGCTCCTTGCAGCGCCAAAAAAGCAGTGCCTGGAAAAATCCGCGGCACTGCTCTTTTTCGTTATTCCTTTTATCAGGTATTCAACAGCTGCTGCTTTTGGAACTGGAGGGTATACAGCTGATAATAGCGCCCCTTCAGGTGCAGAAGCTCCTGGTGTGTCCCCTGCTCCAGAATCTTGCCGTGGGACAGAAGGATGATGTTGTCGGCGTGCTGGATGGTGCTCAGGCGGTGCGCCACAATCAGCATGGTGCCGATGTTCTTCATCTTTTCCAGGGAATCCTGAATCAGAATTTCCGTCTCGGTGTCGATGTTGGCCGTTGCCTCATCCAGAATCATCACGCTGGGCTTGTGGAGAATCGTCCGGGCGAAGGACAGCAGCTGGCGCTGACCGGCAGAGAAATTGTTGCCCCGCTCCCGCACCACTTCATCCAGCCCGTGATCCAGCCGGCGGATGAAGCTGTCCGCGTTCACATACCGGCAGGCCTCCCACACCTCGTCATCGGTCACGCCTTCCTTGTGCAGGACGATGTTGCTGCGGATGTCGCCGGAGAACAGGAACACATCTTGCAGCATCTGGCCGAAGTGGGCGCGCAGAGACGCAATTTTTATCTTGCGGATGTCCACGCCGTCAATGAGAATCTGTCCCTTCTGAATGTCATAATTCCGGCAGATAAGGGACAAAATCGTGGTTTTGCCCGCGCCGGTCGCGCCAACGAAGGCCACGGTCTGCTTGGGGTAAACATGGAAGCTGACGCCTTGCAGCACCCATTCGTTCTCCTTGTAGCCGAACCACACATCCTTAAATTCAATCTCGCCCTTGATTTCCTTCATCTCAATGGCATCCGGCGCATCTACAATTTCCGGCTCCATGTCCAAAATGGTGAAAATCTTCTCGGCGGAGGCAAAGGACTGTTGCAGCATATCAAACTGCTCGGCCAGCGCCTGAATGGGATTGAAAAATTTGGAAATATACATATAGAATGCCACCACAATCTCGCTGGTGATGGTCTGCCCCAGGAAGGTAACGTCCTGAATGCAGCCCTTGCAGCCGATGTAAAAAAGGAACAGGTTGCTGGTGACAAACAGCATATACACCATGGGACGGAAAATGCCAAACACCAGGGTGCGGCTGAATTTTGCCTTGGCCAGCTTGCGGCTCTTGTCCAAAAATTCCTCCATCTTCACGTCCTCCCGGTTGAAGACCTGGGTGATTTTCATGCCGGAGAGGTTCTCGGACAGGTAGGTGTTCACATCGGTGCGGGTGTTGTTCACCCGGCGGTGTACCTCCCGGCTGAACCGCTGGAAGATGACGGTAAACAGCGTTAAAAAGGGCACAAAGCACAGCACCATCAAGGTAAGCGCGTAGTTGAGCACCAGCATGGCACCCAGCACGCCGATGATGACCATGGTGTTTTTCAGCAGCGTCACCAGCACATTGGTGAACAGGTAGCTGATGGAATTGGGGTCGTTGCTGACCCGGGTCACCAGCTTGCCCACAGGAATCTGGTTCAGCTGCTCATGGGACAGGCTTTCAATGCGGGTGAAGGTGTCCAGGCGAATCTGGGTCAGAATCTTCTGCCCCACCTCCTGCAAAATCATGGCCTGGAAATAGGTACACACCATGGACACCACCAAAATGCCTGCATACACCGCCACCATGGAATAAAGGCTTTTCAGCTGGAAGCCGGGCACCTTAATCATGCCCTGCACCCGGCTGAGAATCAGCGGCGACACCACATCATAAGCGATGGACACCAGCATGATGATGAACACCAGGACGAATTTTCCGGTGTAAGGCTTTGCATAGTGCATCAGGCGGCCAATCAGATAGCGGTCGGACATATTCCGCTCATGGGCGGGCTGCTTGACCTTGCACTTGAGGATTCCGTAGGCCACCAGGAAAAACACCGTAAACACGCCGATTACCGCACCGGCAATCAAAAGAGGCAGATATTCACGCATTGACCTTTCCTCCTTCCTCCTCCAGCCGCTGCAAATCCACCATTTTGCGGTAGGCAGCATTTTGCGCATACAGGCTTTCGTGGGTACCGAAGCCGGCCACCGTGCCGCCATCGATAAACAGCACCTTGTCCATCTGCTCGATGGTGGAAATCCGGTGGGCAATCAAAATGGTGGTTTTGCCCTGGCGGGTCTGTTTCAGATTGTCCAGGATGGCTCGCTCCGTCTTGGTATCCACGGCGGAAACGGAATCGTCCAGAATCAAAATGGGGGCATCCTTCATCAGCGCCCGGGCAATGGAAATGCGCTGCTTCTGGCCGCCGGAGACGGTGACACCCCGCTCACCCAGCACCGTTTCGTAGCCCTGCTGGAACTGGGAAATGTTCTCGTCCACATCGGCCAGCACGGCTGCATGGCGCACCATGCCCATATCCACCTGACTGTTGCCAAAGGCGATGTTTCGGGCAATGGTATCGGAAAACAGGAAATTATCCTGGGGCACATAGGCGCAGTTTTCCCGAACGGAATGGATGGACACGCTGTTGACATCCTGGCCGTCAATAAAGATGGTGCCGTCCGGCACATTGTAGGTACGCAGAATCAGGTCAACCAGCGTCGTCTTGCCTGCGCCGGTCTTGCCCACCAGGCCAACGCTCTCGCCGGGGCGGATGGTGAAGCTTACATGGTGCAGCTCGTCCAGCTCGCCATCGGGATAACGGAAGGTTAAATCGCGGAATTCAATCCCGCCTTTTACGTCCTTCAGCTCTCCCACACCGGGGCGATCCTTCACCGTTACCTCTGCGTCCAGCAGCTCGCTGATGCGCTTGAGGGAGGCCTTGCCCCGGGAGGTCATGTCAATCAGGTCAGACACCGCCATAATCGGCCAGACGATGGCAGTAAAGTAACCGATAAACTCCATGAGCTGACCGGCATTAAATGTTCCCTTGTACACAAGATAGCTGCCATAGCCAATGATGATGCACATGACGCTTTCCACAAAGGAGCCGACCATAATGCGCATCAGCACCGAGGTCTTGGTAAAGTCGATGTTGGCCGCCTCGTTTTCGTCATTGAGTTTCTTGAAGGCCAACAGCTCCAGCGTCTCCTTTACAAAGGCCTTGATGACCGCGATGCCGGAGAAGCTCTCCTGGGAGAAGTCGGACAGCTGGGAGAAGCATTCCTGGCGATAGTCCCACTTTTTCGTCATCACCCGCCCCACAATGCTGGCGCACGCAAACAGCAGCCCCATGGGAATCAAGGAGAGAACAGCCAGGGTGTGGTTCATGTTCCACATTTTTGCCATGGACATCACGCCCAGAATCAGAGCATCAAAAAACTGCATAAAGCCCCAGCCGTAGCACTCCTGAACGGTATCCAGGTCATTGGTGAACAGGCTCATGAGGTTGCCCACCTTGTTCTGCTGGTAGTATTCCCGGCTCAGATTTTTGGCATGGTCAAACATCTGATCCCGCAGGTTGTTCTCCACCCGAATGGCTGCGCCAAAAATGGACACGCGCCACAAAAACCGGCCAAACACGATGGCAACCGCCACGCCCACCATGGGCATACAGATTTTGTCCAGCAGGAACGCCATGTCAAAGGCCTGCTGCACCCCGTCTACCATCACATACCCCTGATTCATGCCGTTGATGACCATCTGATACAGCTCTGGAATGATCAGCTGCAAATAGTCCACTGCCCACAGGGCAAAAAGTCCCAGCAGCAGGTTGGGGGCATATTTCAGGTAGTATTTGTTGATGTATTTGCCGAATATCACAATTGTGTCCCTCCTTGTTGTACGCAGAAACTTCTGTCATTGTATCATACACATTTGTCCGTTGCAACAACATTTCCCTTTTTGGACACCAATTATTTTATTTTCGCACCGCCCAAAAGCGCATAAAGCGCCGTATGCGTTCATCCGGTTGCTTGCGAAAAAACGGGGGTGCGGGCGGATGCTATCTGCCCCTACTAGACTGTCCTGACTAATAATTTATGAACAGCCAACGGCGATACGTCTCTTGGCTTCCCCCCGGGGGAAGCCAAGGGGTGCTAACTTTTAGCGTGTACGCTCTACTACGGGTCGAGTGGGGAAGCTGCTCCCATTCAACCGCCCGCTTCTGTGCAGCTACCTTGCGGGCGGATGCTATCCGCCCCTTGGGATACTGCCGCCGATTTCTATTTTGTTCACGGAATCCCCCTTGTTTTTATTGGTCAGACGTGGTAAACTAACCAAAGGATTTTCCAACAATATCACTGAAAGGACTTTCAACATGAAGAAATGTAAATTCTGCAATGCAGAGCTGCCCGATGGCAGCACTGTTTGCCCCAGCTGCGGCAAGGACAACGCCGCAGAGAGCGGCAGCAAGGCGGCAAAGCCCGGCTCCGCCGCCCTGATTATCGTGGGTGTGCTGGCGCTGGTGATTCTGGCCATCGGCGCATTCTTCACCGCAAAGGAGGGCACCACCTATGCCGCCGAGGATGGTGTGGTCGCCGCTTCCGAGGAAGCCACAGAGGCAACAGCCGAGGAGGCCACGGAAGAAGCCACCGAAGCCCCCACTGAAGCCCCCACCGTTCCCGCTGACGGCAACCCCGATGACGTGACCTGCAAGGGCAGCTACACCGCCGAGGACGAGGCTGTTGTCTCCGCCCGCGAAAAGGTTGTTGCCACCGCCGGTGAGTATGAACTGACCCTGGGCCAGCTGCAGGTGTACTACTGGATGGAGTTCCGCAACTTCATGAGCCAGTACGGCACTTACGCCTCCTACTTTGGCCTGGATGTCTCCCAGCCCCTGGACACCCAGATGTGCTCCGGTCTGGAGGAAGCACGCACCTGGCAGCAGTTCTTCCTGGAGGGCGCACTGAACTCCTGGAACAACTACCGCGCCATGGCCGCCGAGGCCGATGCCAACGGCTTTGAGCTTACCGAGCAGCAGCGCGCCGCCATCGACAATGCAGCCGCCGAGCTGGAGGAAGCCGCTGCCGCCAATGGCTTCGAGTCCGGCATTGCCATGCTCCATTCCAGCCTGGGCGCAGGTGCCGAGCTGGAGGATTACGTCTACTTCATGGAGCTGTACTACAAGGCAAACGGCTACTACGCCCAGATTGCTCAGGGCTTCGAGCCTACCGATGAGCAGCTGGATGATTACTTTGAGGAGCACGCCGAAGGCTATGCCGCCAGCGGCATCACCAAGGACACAAAGCTGGTGAACGTCCGCCACATCCTCGTCTACCCCGAGGGCGCAGACGGCACTAACCTGGCTACCCAGGAATTCAGCGAAGAAGCCTGGGCTGCCTCCGAAAAGAAAGCCCAGGAGATTCTTGACCAGTTCCTGGCCGGTGACAAAACCGAGGAATCCTTCGCTGCCCTGGCAAACGAGTATTCCGAGGACCCCGGCTCCAATACCAACGGCGGTCTTTATGAGAATGTTTCCGAGGGTGAAATGGTTGCTGCCTTCAACGATTGGTGCTTCGATGCAGCCCGTCAGGTGGGCGACACCGGCATCGTCAAGACCAACTATGGCTATCATGTGATGTACTTCTCCGGCAGCCAGACAACCTGGCAGCAGTACGCCCGCAACGACTATATGGTTGAAAATGCCACCGCCGCCGCCAAAGAGATTGCCGCTAAGCTCCCCATGACCGTTCAGTACAGCGACATCCTGCTGGCCAATTCCGTGATTCAGTAATTCAACAGGTTACGCAAAACGTCCGTGGTCGTAATGGCCACGGGCGCTTTTTATTGCGGTAAATTTGCATACGCTCTGTAGTAGAGCGTACACGCTAAAAGTTAGCACCCCTTGGCTTCCCCCGG
>URPI01000092.1 GCA_900549705.1 uncultured Eubacteriales bacterium | reverse complement strand
GCCCCTACGGGTGCGGTGGAAACCATGCGCCTACAGCAACCAACGGAGTACACCCTCCTCAGCCTCGCTGCGCACTGCATCACCCCAGAGGTGGAGCCGAGGGCGCTGCTCGCCGTTTCGGTTTACACGCTGTATTTCGGTTCGCAGGTGAGATTGACCCCCAGGCGCTTGAAAACCTTTTCGTCCACCGGGGACAGGATGACGGAGGAATGCACCTCGCAGCCCTTGAGCTTGCTCAGTTGCTCCATGGCAAGCTCTGCCAGTGGGTTGGTGGCCGCGCAGATGGACAGGGCAATCAGTGTCTCATCGGTGTGCAGCCGAGGGTTGCGGTTGCCCAGGTGCGCCACCTTCAAATGCTGGATGGGATCCAGCACCACGGGACTCATCAGATGCATCTCGTCCGGGAGGTTGCTCAGGTATTTCAGGGCGTTGAGCAGCAGCGCCGAAGACGCACCCAGAAGGTCGGTGGTACGTCCGGTAACGATGGTTCCGTCGGGCAGCTCCATAGCAGCGGCGGGGCCGCCGGTCTGGGCTTCCCGCTCCAGCGCAGGGGAAACGGTGGTGCGGGCAGCGGGCGTAACGCCTGCCTTGCGCATCAGCAGTTCCAGCTTGCGCACCACATCCTCGCTGCACTTGCCTCGCTTCAAGTCGCACATGGCAACATAATAGCGCCGGATAATTTCCTGACGGGAAGCCTCGCTCACCGCCTCATCGTCAAAGATACAGTTGCCCGCCATGTTCACTCCCATGTCCGTGGGGGACTTGTAGGGGCAGGTGCCCATGATTTTCTCAAACAGAGCTTCCAGAACAGGGAACGCCTCTACATCCCGGTTATAGTTGACGGTGGTAACGCCATAGGCATCCAGGTGGAAGGGGTCAATCATGTTCACATCGTTGAGGTCTGCGGTGGCAGCCTCGTAGGCAAGGTTCACCGGATGGTTCAGGGGGATATTCCAGATGGGGAAGGTTTCAAATTTGGCGTAGCCCGCCTGGATGCCCCGCTTGTTCTCGTGGTACACCTGGCTCAGACAGGTGGCCAGCTTGCCGCTGCCGGGACCGGGAGCGGTGACCACCACCAGCGAACGGGTGGTTTCGATATACTCGTTCTTGCCGAAGCCCTCCTCGCTGACCACAAAGGCAGTGTTGGCGGGGTAGCCCTCGATGCTGTAGTGATGATACACTCGGATGCCCATACCCTCCAAGCGGGACTGGAAGGCCGTTGCCAGGGTCTGACCGTGGAACCGGGTCAGCACCACACTGGACACATACAGACCAAAATCCCGGAAGATGCCAATCAGGCGAATCACATCCAAATCATAGGTGATGCCCAGGTCACCCCGGATTTTATTTTTTTCAATGTCATCGGCGTTGATGGCAATGACCATCTCCACATGGTCTTTCAGCTGCAACAGCATCCGCAGCTTGCTGTCCGGCTGGAAGCCCGGCAGCACCCGGGAGGCGTGATTATCGTCGTACAGCTTACCGCCAAACTCCAGATACAGTTTGCCGCCAAATGCCGCAATCCGCTCCCGGATGTGCTCGGACTGCATTTGCAGATATTTATCGTTATCAAACCCAATTTTTACCATAAGAATTTCACCGCTGCCCCTTCTCTGTGTCTATCATTCGACGTTTATTATATCGCAACCGCTGTCCAATAGCAAGTGTGAATTGCTGGATTGCACCGGCAATCGAAAACGGCTGCACCCAATTTCAGCGTGCAGCCGTTTTATATTTTCCGTGGCGCCATGCGCAGTTGTTGATTTTCCTATTTACAGCAGGTTTGTCATGCTCTTCATGCTGATGCCCAGGGTGGACATATTATGCAGCAGCGCCGAGGTCGTCGGTGGGAGAATCCCCACCAGGCCAAGGCCAATCAGGCCGCAGTTGAAGCCGATGATAAAGCGGTAATTCCGGTGAATCCGCTCCATCAGGGCGACACTCAGCTGCCGCAGGGTAATCAGCGCCCTCAAATCCTCCGAGGACACAGTGATGTCCGCAATCTCTTGGGCAATGGCCGCCCCGGTAGAAATGGCAATGCCCACATCCGCTTCTGACAAAGCAGGCGAATCATTCACACCATCGCCAACCATGATAACCGTGTGTCCCTCTGCCCGCGCCTGACGGACAAAGGCAGCCTTGTCCTCCGGCAGCACCTCGGCATAGAACTTGTCCACACCCACGGCCTGCGCCACGGCCTGGGCGGTTCTGCGATTGTCGCCGGTCATCATCACCACATTGGCAATACCGCAGTCGTGGAGCGCCTGGATGGCAGCGGGTGCTTCTTCCCGCAGGGGGTCAGCGATGCACAGCACAGCAGCAAGCTCCCCGCCGATGCACAAGTACAGGTGGGAATACTGCGGATCGAGGCTGTCATACAGCTCCTGCTCCCCTTCTGGAATCACGCAGTGCTCGTCTTCAAACACAAAGTGCGCGCTGCCGATGATAACCTTTTTTCCTTCCACCATGCTGGAAATGCCATGCGCCACAATGTACTGCACCTGGGAATGGTACTCCTGGTGGTCAAGCCCCCGCACCTTTGCCTCCTCCACCACGGCGTTGGCGATGGAATGGGGATAGTGCTCCTCCAGGCAGGCTGCCAGACGGAGCATTTCCGATGCGGAATGCCCACCGAAGGGAACAATTTGAGCCACCTGGGGGGTCGCGTGGGTCAGGGTGCCGGTCTTATCAAAGACGATGGTATCGGCCTTCGCCATGTTTTCCATAAACCGCCCGCCCTTGACGGAGATATGATACTGGGCACTCTCCCGCATGGCGCTGAGCACCGCAATGGGCATTGCCAGCTTCAGCGCACAGGAGAAGTCCACCATCAGCACAGCCAGGGTCTTGGTCACATTCCGGGTAATCAGATAAGTCAGTGCCGTGCCGCCCAGGGTGTAGGGCACCAGCTTGTCCGCCAGATGAGAGGCGCTGGCCTCAGCAGAGGACTTGAGCTTTTCGGAGTCCTCAATCATCTTCACAATCCGGTCATACCGCCCGCTGCCCAGGGCTTTCTCCACCTGAATGACGCAGGTTCCCTCCTCGGCTACCGTGCCGGCATAAACGAAGCTTCCCGGCTTCTTGGGCATGGGCTGGGATTCGCCGGTCATGGATGCCTGGTTGACCATGGCCTCGCCGGAAACCACCTTGCCATCCAAGGGAATCAGGCTGCCGGTGCGGACGATGATTTTGTCGCCCACCTGCACCTGTCCCACCGGGGTCAGCACCTCGGCCTCCCCGGCTTGCAGCCACACGTTTTCCACTTGCAGGGACATGGCACCCGCCAGATCGGCGACGGACTTTTTATGTGTCCACTCCTCCAGGATTTCACCCAGCCGGAGCATAAACATCACGGAACCGGCGGTATTGAAGTCGCCCCGCACAACGGAAACCGTCACGGCGGTAGCATCCAGCACCGCTACCGTCAGCTTGCGGTGGAACAGAGCGGACAAACCTTCCCTGATATACTTCCAGGATTTGACCACGGCAATAGCAGCTGTTACGGGCATGGGAAGGAAGGTTTTGACAAGTGCCCGGCGGCAGACCGTCATGACCAGCTTCTCCTCAAATTCCCGGTTCAGCGCCCGGGAGGTGTGCTCCGGCACCAGATTCATCTCCTCCGCCACAGGAAAGGAGAACCGCGCCAGTGCAGAAATAACTGCCCCACGATTCCCCTTGTAACGGATGATGGCATCCTGGGTGCGGTCATAAACCGCCGCCTCCGAGACACCCTCTACATTCTTCAAATAATATTCCAGAACATCTGCCTGACGCAGATTCATGCGGCCACAAAACAGATGCACCCGCATCCGGCCACTGGATTCATGTAAAATACTGCATTTCATGTTGCGTTCTCCAGGATAATGCCATTGCGAGGCAGCCGCAAAGGGGTGCGCTCGCAATGGCAGCATTTTCTTATTCCTCCGTCACCGCAGGGGTTTCTTCCCCAGCGGGAGCCTGCTCGTCAGCAGCGTCCTCAATGATTGCCTCTGCTTCCTTCTGGGCACGGCCTTCATTGATATCCTGGGCATCCGCATAAACATCCTGGGCACTCTCCTGGACGGCGTTGATGGTTTTCATCACGCTGTCCTTTGCCCGCAGCACGGCAGCTGTGGTGTGGGCATACACCTTCCGGGCATCCTTGCTGCCAAGAATTTTCAGGCCGGCAGTGCCAAACAAAACACCTGCGGCAAACATACCAAATCTCTTTATCATAACGATACCTCCAATGATTTTTGTATCAGTTAGCTTGCGCAAACCAACACTGTCATATTAGCACCTACTAATTCAAAAATCAACAGGCATTTCACAAAATTTAAAATTCTTGTCGAAACTGCTTCTCCTGCGGAATACTCCACCCTATGGTTTTTATCTGATTTTCACGCGCCGGAAGTGTCCCCGAAAAAAAGCCCGAAAAAAAGCCCGAAAAAAAAAGCGCTTGACAATTGCAGCTTCATCGTGTATGATGTCGATGGTTAGCAAATGCTAACCATCTTAAAAGCTTTTGGTTAGCAGGTGCTAATCGTCGGAAGGAGCATCTTTATGAATCAGAATCTGTTTGATATTTTGTGCATTGCCCCCAAACTGGCCATTCTGCTCCTGCTGCTGATGCTTCTTTTCCGGGTGAAAAAATATTTGAAACAGCTGATTTTAAAGCAGGCAGGAAGTGGCGACTATGTCTGAGGAATACCTGATTCGCAACTGTGCCCCCACTCTGGCCGGAATCAAAACAGGGAGCCTGTTCACCTGTCCCTATTCCAGCAAGGCAGAGGTGATATCATCACTGCGCGGGCTGAACCAAAAGCTTTTATCAAAAGGGCTGCGGGTACTGCCGCTGCGTTTTTCCGAAAATCGGGCACTGATTTATTTATATCGGCCAAAGAGGTTAGCATCGGATTTGCATCAGGCTGAGTCCGTCAGAATTCTGCAATCCCTTGGCTACGGCTGTGCCGGAAGCGAGCAGTGCCTTGTCCACCTTTCCCGCAAGCTGCGGGCGCAGGAGGATTTCCCCCACGAAATCGGGTTGTTTCTGGGCTATCCGCCCGGAGATGTATGCGGTTTCATGGAGGGCAGAGACTGCAAATGCATCGGCTGCTGGAAAGTTTATACCGATGAAGCCGGGGCGAAGCACAAGTTTGACCAGTACAGAAAATGCACCAGGATTTACCGTGCAGCCTGGGCAAAGGGAACCGATATTGAGCGGCTTGCAGTAGCCGATTGATATAGCATATCATTAGAAAGGTTGTTGAATCATATGAATAAGATTGCTGTTTGTTATTGGAGCGGAACCGGAAATACCGAAGCAATGGCACAGGCCGTTGCCGAAGGCGCAAAGAACGCCGGCTGTGAGGTAAGCCTGTTCCCCGCCGTAGAATTTTCCGCCGACCGCGTTGCGGATTTCGATGCCATTGCGTTCGGCTGCCCCGCCATGGGTGCCGAGGAGCTGGAAGAAAACGAATTTGACCCCATGTTCCAGGAGTGCCGCTCCAAGCTGGCCGGCAAAAAGATTGGCCTGTTCGGCTCCTATGGCTGGGGTGACGGCGAATGGATGCGCAGCTGGGAAGAAACCTGCCGCGGCGATGGCGCAGACCTGGTAAGCGAAGGCGTTGTTTGCCTGGAAACGCCTGACGACGATGCATTGAACTCCTGCCGCGAGTTGGGCGCTTCTCTGGCCTGACTTTTACAATCATTTACCTCCTAAAAAAGATTTTTGTCCAAGCCAAGGCGGGCAGTGCTCCAAGTCAGCACTGCCCGTTTTGGCTTTTCAGTGACGCTATTTGCGCCGGGACGTGCCATGTCCGTATCCAAAACGGTTTCTGAGTGGTATCGAACCGGGCGGGTTAGGGCACTGACGAATTGGTACAAAGTTGGTAGCGTCATTGGAAAGCGGTACTGCCGCTAACTTATTTCCGTCAAACTGTCAGCCTATACGATGCAGGCACCGTTCAATTTTCGCTTTTTGACGAAATTCGGATTTTCTCAAAAAAGGACTTGACAAATTAGTGTGTGCTAACTATAATGCAAGGCAGTTAGAGAAAGCTAACCAAATATTTCAGCATATGGATAGCATATGCTAACCATCATCCCACAGGAGGAAGAAAGATGATACCTCTGAACTATGCAGATATCGGAACGCCCCAGATTGTCAAAAAAATCGGCGGTGCTCCCGATGTGAAAAAGCACCTGGAGGATCTCGGCTTCAGTGTTGGCGGAGAGGTCAGCATTGTTAGCTTGCTTGGCGGCAACGTGATTGTCAAGGTGAAGGAATCCCGCATTGCAATCAGCAATGAGCTGGCGAGAAAAATCATGGTTTAACCAAACAAAAGGAGGATATGTTACATGAAAACACTCAGAGATGTGAAAGTCGGCGACACCGTTACTGTGGTGAAGCTCCACGGCGAGGGCGCTGTCAAGCGCAGAATCATGGACATGGGCATTACCAAAGGCACAAGCGTCTATGTGCGTAAGGTTGCCCCCCTGGGAGACCCCATCGAAGTGACCGTGCGCAACTACGAATTGTCCCTGCGGAAAGCAGACTCTGAAATGATTGAGGTTCAGTAAGCGGCCTCTCTCTTTTTTCAAGCTAAGTTAGCAGTCACTAATTATCGTAATCGTGGAAAGGAAGAGTATCATGGATTTACGAATCGCCCTTGCGGGCAACCCGAACAGCGGTAAAACCACCCTGTTCAACGCCCTGACCGGCTCCAATCAGTTCGTTGGCAACTGGCCCGGTGTTACCGTGGAAAAGAAAGAGGGCAAGCTGAAAAAGCACGATGGTGTTATCATCACCGACCTGCCCGGCATCTATTCCCTGTCCCCCTACACCCTGGAGGAAGTAGTCGCCAGAAATTATCTGATTGGCGAGCGCCCCGATGCCATCCTGAACATCATCGACGGCACCAATCTGGAGCGCAACCTGTACCTGACCACTCAGCTGACTGAGCTGGGCATTCCCGTGGTCATCGCCGTGAACATGATGGATATTGTGCGGAAAAACGGCGATAAGATTGACACCAACCAGCTGGCAAAGCAGCTGGGCTGCAAGGTCATGGAAATCTCCGCACTGAAGGGCACCGGTGTCATGGAAGCCGCAGAAGCCGCCATTGATGCCGCCAAGAACGTCAAAACCATCCCCATGCACACCTTCTCCGGTCCCGTGGAGCACGCCATTGCCCACATTGAGGAGGCTGTGCTGCACAATATGCCCGAGGAGCAGCAAAGATGGTATGCCATCAAGGTCTTTGAGCGGGACGACAAGGTGCTGGCTCAACTGAATATCCCCGCCACCACCCGCCACCACATTGAAGAGGACATCAAGGCAGCGGAAACCGAACTGGATGACGATGCCGAATCCATCATCACCAACGAGCGCTATGTGTACATCGCCGAGGGGATCAAGTCCTGCTACAAGAAAAAGAAGGCTGGCAGCCTCTCCACCTCCGACAAGATTGATAAGGTTGTCACCAACCGCTGGCTGGGTCTTCCCATCTTCGCGCTGATTATGTTCGCCGTGTACTGGGTTGCCATGATTGGCGTGGGTGCTCCCGCCACCGACTTCACCAACGACTGCATCTTCGGTGACGGCTTCCACTTGTTTAACGACGGCGGCTACGGTGAGCTTTCCGAGCGGTATGCCGATGCTTCTGCCATTGTGGATGGCTATGATGCCTATGTGGAAGAAAACGGCGCTGCCCCCGAGGGTGACTTCACCTACACTGTGGAAGATGAGGAGACTTTGGAAGTTTCCGAGGAAACCGCTTCCCTGGAAGATTATGCAGAAGCAAAGGCCACGCTTGACGAGATTGGCGAAGAACCCGACCCCGCTGACTACGGCATCTGGGTTCCCGGTATCCCCGCACTGGTGGAATCCGGTTTGGACGCTGTGAATGCTGCTGACTGGCTCAAGGGTCTGGTGCTGGACGGCATTGTTGCCGGTGTTGGCGCTGTGCTTGGCTTCGTTCCTCAGATGCTGGTTCTGTTCCTGATGCTGGCTTTCCTGGAGGCCTGCGGCTATATGGCGCGTATTGCTTTCGTGCTCGACCGTATTTTCCGCAAGTTTGGCCTGTCCGGTAAATCCTTCATCCCCATGCTGGTTGGTGTTGGCTGCGGCGTGCCCGGTATCATGGCAAGCCGTACCATTGAAAACGAGCGTGACCGCCGGATGACCATCATGACCACCACCTTCATCCCCTGCGGTGCAAAGGTTCCCTTCATTGCCATGATTGCCGGTGCAATCTTCGGCGGCTCTGCCTGGGTTGCAACCTCTGCTTACTTCATTGGCATGGCCGCCATCATCATCTCCGGCATCATGCTGAAGAAGACCAAGATGTTCTCCGGCGACCCCGCTCCCTTCGTCATGGAGCTGCCCGCCTACCACTGGCCCACCGTGGGCAATGTCTTGCGTTCCATGTGGGAGCGCGGCTGGTCCTTCATCAAGAAGGCCGGCACCATCATCCTGCTGTCTACCATCATTGTTTGGTTCACCAGCTACTTTGGATTCACCGATGACGGCTTCCGTATGCTGGCTGAGGATGAGCTGGATTTGTCCATCCTGGCAAGAATCGGCAACCTGATTGCCTGGATCTTCATCCCCCTGGGCTGGGGCAACTGGCAGGCTGCCGTGGCTTCCATCACCGGCCTGGTGGCAAAGGAAAATATCGTTGGCACCATGGGCATCCTGTATGGCGGCGGCGACCTGACCGTCTGGCAGACACTGGCGCAGGCATTCACCCCCATCACCGGTTATTCCTTCCTGGTGTTCAACCTGCTGTGCGCTCCCTGCTTCGCAGCCATGGGTGCCATCAAGCGTGAGA
>URPI01000091.1 GCA_900549705.1 uncultured Eubacteriales bacterium | reverse complement strand
GGGGGTGCCCCCCCGCCGTAAGGCGGAGGAGATGATTTCCGCCGGACGGGTGACGGTAAACGGGCGGGTGGCGCTGCTGGGCAGCAGCGCGGATGCCGACCTGGATGACATCCGGGTGGACGGCCAGCCCCTTCCCGCTGCGGCGGGCTACATCTATTTAATGCTGAATAAGCCCCGGGGGTATGTAACTACGCTCTCCGATGAAAAGGGCAGACAGACGGCGGCACAGCTGGTGGCGGACTGCGGCCAGCGGGTGTACCCGATTGGGCGGCTGGATATGGATTCCGAGGGGCTGCTGCTGTTTACCAATGACGGTGCGTTTGCAAACCGCCTGATGCACCCGAAACATGAGGTGGAAAAAGCTTATCTTGTCCAGGTCAGCGGCTATACGCCGGAGCAATTTCAGCAGTTGGCACTGCCCATCACCCTGGACGGCTACCGGATTGAGCCGCCTGTTTTGCGTTTGCTGGCGGTCAAGGGAGATAAGTGCAATTTTGAAATCATCATCCATGAGGGACGCAACCGGCAGATCCGCCGGATGTGCGAGGCAGCCGGGATGCAGGTGCTCCGTCTGCGGCGCATCCGGGAGGGAGCGGTCGCCCTGGGTAATTTGCCCTTGGGAAAGTGGCGGCATCTGACCCGTGAGGAAGTGAAAGAACTGGCACGGTAGGGGCGCACCTAAAATTCAAATAAAACCCACTTGCAAAAGAGGTCTAACTTTGCTAGTATGGTGTCAACCAAGGAAAAATAATCTCAAATCGAGGGTTATCAATGAATCACGATTTTTTGAATTTATTACAGGAAAAAACACCGGGCTTTTCCAAGGGACAGCGGAGAATTGCCCAGTACATTATGGAAGCCTATGACAAGGCGGCCTTTATGACGGCCAGCCGCCTTGGAAAGAACGTGGGGGTTTCCGAGTCCACCGTGGTGCGTTTTGCGGTGGATTTGGGCTTTGACGGTTACCCCTCCATGCAGAAGGCCATGCAGGAGATGGTGCTCAACCGCCTGACCTCCGTGCAGCGTATTGAAGTTGCCAACGACCGGTTTGGCGACCAGGATGTGGTGTCCATGGTGGTGCGCTCGGATATTGATAAGCTGCGCCAGACCGATGAGACGGTCAACCGGGAGGAATTCAACCAGGTGGTCAACGCCATTTTGAGCGCCAAGCGAATTTATATTCTGGGCGTTCGCTCGGTGGCACCGCTGGCTCATTTTCTGGGCTATTACCTGAATTATATGTTCAACAATGTACACATCATTTCCGGCATGAGCACCGGCGAAATGTTTGAAAAAATTGTGGATGTAGGGGCTGAGGATGTGGTGATTGCCTTTAGCTTCCCTCGCTATTCCGCCTCCACCACCCAGGGCGCGCGCTATTGCTGCTCCACCGGGGCAACGGTTGTGGGCGTGACGGACAGCAATCTCTCTCCCCTGGGGCAATGCTGTGACCATGTGCTGGTTGCCAAGAGCGATATGGTTTCTTTGGTAGACAGCCTGGTTGCGCCTCTGAGCATTGTCAATGCCTTGATTGTTGCACTGGCAGCCAGGCGGGAAAAGGAACTGTCCAAAACCCTGGCAAGCCTGGAAAAAATTTGGGACGAGTACAATGTCTATGAGAAGCAGGTAAAAGAGAATGAAGGCTGACGGAATCGTAATCGGCGGCGGCCCGGCGGGGATGTTTGCGGCCATCACCGCAGCAGAGCAGGGAAAAAAGGTTTTGCTGCTGGAAAAAAATCACCGGTTGGGTAAAAAGCTGCTGATTACCGGCAAAGGGCGCTGCAATGTAACCAATCACTGCACCGGTCAGGAGGTGCTGCAAAACACCCCCCGCAACGGGCGCTTTTTGTTCAGCGCCATGGCAGCTTTTCCGCCGGAAAAAACCTATGCTTTTTTTGAATCCCACGGCTGCCCGCTGAAGGTGGAGCGGGGCAATCGGGTGTTCCCGGTTTCCGACTGTGCCCAGTCCGTGCTGGACTGTTTGCAAAACGAGCTGCGGCGGCTGCACGTTACCGTCAGCGAGGAGCGGGTGACGGAAATTCTCACCGCAGAGGGGCGGGTTACCGGTGTCCGCACCGACCGGGGGAGCCATGAGGCCGGATGGGTCATTCTGGCCACCGGCGGCGTTTCCTATCCGGCCACAGGTTCTACCGGCGACGGCTACCGGATGGCGGAAGCGTTGGGGCATACCATTGTGCCGCAGGAGGGGAGCCTGGTGCCCCTGGAGGCGGAGGAGGACTGCAAGCAGATGCAGGGGCTTTCCCTGCGCAACGTTGGAGTGAAGCTGCTGGGCGCCAAAGGAAAGGTGCTGTATCAGGACTTTGGCGAGCTGCTGTTTACCCATTTCGGCGTGTCCGGCCCCACGGTGCTCAGCGCCAGTTGCCATATGAAGGGGAAGGGCTGCCGCCTGCTGCTGGATTTGAAGCCGGCGTTGGACGAAGCCAAGCTGGATGCCCGGATTCTCCGGGATTTGGAGATGTACCAGAACCGCGCCATGGAAAATGCCCTGACGGATTTGCTGCCCCGTTCCATGATTCCCGTGGTGCTGCGGCGGCTGGAGATTGCGCCGGATATGCAAGCCAATTCCCTGACGAAGCAGAAGCGCCGTGCCCTGGTGGAGCTATTGAAAGCATTCCCTGTTGAAATTTTGGGCAAGCGCCCGGTCAGCGAGGCCATCATCACCTCCGGCGGCGTGAAGGTTTCGGAAATTAACCCCAAGACCATGGAATCGAAACTGGTTCCGGGGCTTTATTTTGCGGGAGAAATTATTGATTGCGATGCCTATACCGGCGGCTTCAACCTGCAAATTGCCTGGGCAACGGCCTACGTGGCAGCCGGTTCGGCGGCAGAAAATGAATAAACTGAAAAGAAATTCCTTCTTCCGAAAAACAAGGATTGACAAAACGGTTGACCTGTACTAGAATATGACCGAAATGTTCTACACAGAATGTTTGGAGGGACAGATAGAATGTACGAAAAACTCGTGAAGTACGCTGCCAAGCAGCTTGAGATTGATGCTTCCGAAATCAGACCCGACAGCACCTTTGAAAGCCTGGGCATTGACTCTCTCGACATTGTTGAGATGATTATGGATTTGGAGAGCGAGCTGGGCGTGGAGCTGGATATGGAAGACCAGAAAATCACCACCTTCCAGGAGCTGGCCGATTTTGTGGAGTCCAAGCTGAACTAAAACAGAATATTTTCCTTGTTTAAGCTACCGGCTTATAACAAGGTCGCACTAGTCGGGGAGATAGCGGTGCCCTGTACCTGCAATCCGCTACAGCAGGGATGAACCCCCACACCCGGCCAGGTGAAATGTGCCATCCGTACCGTGTAAGAGGTGTTGAGAGATCGGTCTTGCGCAATGGGAACCCGTGAACCATGTCAGGTGGGGAACCAAGCAGCATTAAGCGGATCTTCTCGTGTGCCGCGGGATTGCCGATTTTGAGCTTTCTGCACGGCTCTGGGTATGTTGCCTGTTCAAATGTGGGTGTGCGATCTTGTTATGAGCCGGTATGTTTTACAAATAAAGGGGGATAAGTCGTGGCTTCTTACCAGGCCTTATACCGCAAATACCGCCCGCAGACATTCGATGATGTGTCCGGCCAGATGGCGGTAACCCAAACACTGAAAACACAGCTGGTCACCGGTAAAATGAGCCATGCCTATTTGTTTACCGGCTCCCGGGGCACCGGCAAGACCTCCTGCGCGAAGATTCTTGCCAAGGCGGTCAACTGTGAGCATCCCGATGGGGGCAATCCCTGTAATCGATGTGCGGCGTGCCGCGCCATTGATGACGGAACCTGCATGGATGTGCTGGAAATCGATGCCGCCTCCAATAACGGCGTGGATAACATCCGTGACCTGCGGGACGATGCGGTTTACACGCCGTCCCAGGTAAAAAAGCGGGTGTATATCATCGACGAGGTGCATATGCTGTCTTTGTCCGCTTTCAATGCGCTGCTGAAAATCATTGAGGAGCCGCCGGAGCATCTGCTGTTTATTCTGGCGACCACCGAGCTTCATAAGGTGCCTGCCACCATCCTGTCCCGGTGCCAGCGGTTTTCCTTCCGCCGCATCAGTCAGGAGGACATTGCTGCTCGGCTGCAATATGTGGCCTACCAGGAAAACATCGATTTGGATGAGGCCGCAGCACGGGTGATTGCCCGGCTGGCGGACGGCGGTATGCGTGACGGATTGAGTCTGCTTGACCAATGTGCCTCCGCTACGGTGGGGGAGCTTACCGCCGAGGCGGTGTATACCTGCCTGGGCATTGCGGGAGAACGTAAGTGCGGCCAGCTGCTTTCCAGTATTGCGGCGCATAATACCAAAGAAGCGTTGCAGCTATTTAATCAGCTTTATACTGATGGCAAGGATTTGGGCGCCATGCTCGATGAGCTTGCCTGCCTGATTCGGGATTTGCTGGTGCTGAAAACCGCCCCCGGCGCAGGCATCACCATGCTTTCCGGCGTTGCCTCCGATCAGGAAGTGCAGAGCCTCTCCGGTCAGCTTTCCAGTGGTGAGCTGGTGCGCATGATGGGGCTGGTGCAGCAGACCGTGGCGGACTTTTCCAGAAGTGCCAGCCGTCGGATGGATGCAGAGCTGTGTATTTTGGAAATGGCGCAGCCGGAATTGAGCCTGGATGCAAAGGCGTTGAATGCCCGGCTGACGAAACTGGAAGACCAGATAAAAAGCGGCAGCTTTACCGTGATGCAGCAGCCCGCAGCAGCGGCGGTGTCCACCCCGGCGGTGCAGCCGGTTTCCCCTGCATCGGCGATGCCGGAGCCTCAGACGGAGGAGGTTATTCCCGACGACCAGGTGCCGTTGGGCTTCTGGGCGGAGGTAGTGGCAGGGGTCAAGCAGGAGCTGAAGCCTCCCATTTCCGGGTTCCTCAGTGCATCGGACAATTCTCCGGTGAAGGGGGCTATGCGGGGTGGGGTGCTGGAGCTGCGGTGTACCAATGCCTTTACTGCCGATATGATTGGAAAGCCGGAGGTGCTGGAAATCGTTGCCCGGAAAGCGGCGGTGCAGCTGGGGCATCCGGTGAAGGTCATTACGGTGGATATGTCCGCAAAGCCGGACGGAAACAAGCGGCTGGATAACCTGCTGCAATTCGGCAGGCAGCACAGCGATATTATTACAATGAACGAATAAACAACCAAAATAGGAGAATGAACAATGGCTAGAAATGGATTTCGCGGAATGCCCGGCGGCATGAATCAGAGCGCTATGCTGAAGCAGGCACAGAAGATGCAGCAGGAAATGCTGAGAATGCAGGAGGAGCAGGAGAACAAGACCTTCTCCGCCACCGCCGGCGGCGGCATGGTCAGCGCCACGGTCAATGGCAAGCATGAGGTTCTGAACCTGACCATCAAGCCCGAGGCTGTAGATCCCGATGATGTGGAAATGCTCCAGGATACCATCATTGCTGCCGTCAACGAGGCCATGCGCAATGCCGACAGTGATGCAAGCAACAATATGTCCCGCCTCACCGGCGGCCTGAACCTGAGCGGCCTGTTCTAAGGAGGAACCATGCAGTTCTTTCCCGCGGCATTACAGGATTTGGCTGACCACTTTGCCCGCCTTCCCGGCATCGGCGGAAAAACCGCCCAGCGATTGGCGTTTCATGTGCTGGAGCTTCCCATGGATGAAGCCCAGTCCTTTGCGGATGCCATTATGGAGGCAAAGCGGGCAGTGCATACCTGCCCCTGCTGCCAGAACATCACCGACCGGGAGCTGTGCCCCATCTGTGATGACCCCACCCGGGATCAGGACACCATTTGCGTGGTGGCAGAACCCAAGGATGTGATTGCCATGGAGCGTTCCCGGGAATACCGGGGGGTGTACCATGTGCTTCACGGTGTCATTTCTCCGCTGAACCATGTGACTCAGGACGACATTCGTGTCCGGGAGCTGTTGCAGCGGGTGGGCAAGGGCAATGTAAAAGAGGTCATCATGGCAACCAACCCCGATACCGAGGGTGAGGCCACAGCCATGTATATCACTCGGCTCCTGCGCCCCATGGAGGTAAAGGTCACCCGCCTGGCTTATGGCGTGCCCGTGGGCAGTCAGCTGGAATATGCGGACGAAGTGACCCTCTCCCGTGCTTTGGAGGGCAGACAGGAAATCTAAAAAATACCGCGGACGGCAAAAAACGCTGTCCGCGGTTTGGTTTTTAGTAACGCTCCTGTAGGGGCGGATAGAATCCGCCCGCAACCCCAGATTTTCGATAGCACTCGGATGAATGGTAAACACCACTGTAGGGGTCGACTATTCGTCGACCCCTACAGTGGGCGTGTATTTATTGCTTTTCCTGTTCACAGGGGGTGTTGCCTTCTCCTAAAACTTCCTTTGCAATATAGATGGGACGGTTTTTGCTCTGCTCAAAGGAACGCCCCACATATTCGCCGATGATGCCGATGCAAAATAGCTGGACGCTGGCAAAGAACAGAATCAGCAGCACAATGGTGGCGTAGCCCGGCACATCAATGCCCCAGAATAGCTTTTGAATCAGCACCACCAGCAGATACAGCACTGCCGCAATCCCGGTCAGTCCGCCCAGCCAGGAGGCAAGCCGCAGGGGAGCGGTGGAATAGCCGATGATGCCTTCGATGGCATAGTTCAGCAGTTTCCCAAAGCTCCATTTGGTAGTGCCGTGGGCACGCTTACAGGCGGTATAGGGAATGAATTTGGTGTTGTAGCCGACCCAGGCAAAGATGCCCTTGGAGAAGCGGTGATATTCGCCCAGCTCCAGAATACTGTCCCGCACGCAGCGGCGGAAGGTACGAAAATCGCTGGCATCCGGCTGGAGCGCCACATCAGAAAGCTGGTTGATAATTTTATAAAAGCTTTTTTTGAAGAAGGAGAGAACCTTCCCTTCATTGCGGCGGTCCTGATAGGCGGCAACCATATCATAGTCCGGGTTGCTGTCCAGAAAGGACACCATCTCCCGCACAATTTCCGGGCGCTGCTGGAGGTCGGCATCAATGAGACTCACATATTCGCCGCTGGCGTGCTGTAAGCCGGCATAGATGGCGGACTCCTTGCCGAAATTCCGGGAGAAGGAAACGACCTTCATCGGGCATTTGCCTCCGGCGTATATTTTTTTCAGCTGATGAAGGGTGGCATCCTTGCTGCCGTCGTCCACAAATATTATTTCATAGGAATAGCCGCAGCCGCAAAAGGCTTTGATGGTTTCGGACTGGAATAGTTCGATGTTTTCAGCCTCGTTATAGCAGGGGACAATCAGTGATAGCTTCATGATAACATCATCCTGTTTGAAAATATTCTGTATTATAGTTCATTTTCCACCTTGCGTCAAGGGATGGGGGAAAATTTGGGCAGCCGAGCCATTGCGGCAAAGCTCGGGAGGAGGAAAGCGGCGGTAGAGCGGAAAAGTCAGAAAAAGAGGGTTGACAAAATCGCCTCGTTACGGTAGTATGATTGAATAAACGCAAAGATTGGGAGGAGCAGCAGACAGCTGGCGCAAGAGAGTGTGCGGTTGGTGAGAGCACATGGCAGCATCTGCGGGCGGGTCGCCCAGGAGCGGATTGCCCGAAGAAAGTAGGGCAGTACGGGTCAGCCCGTTACAGCGGCAGAGTGCCCGCAGTTGCGGGAATTCAGGTGGTACCGCGGATTTTTTTCGCCCTGAGTCAAATTTGGCTCAGGGCGTTTTTGTCTTTGAAAGGAGTATAAAATGGCAAGAGAATTACCTAAGGTCTATGAACCGCAGAATGTGGAAGCCCGCATCTATGAGATGTGGCAGCAGGGCGGCTACTTCCATGCAGAGCGGGATGAGCACAAGAAACCCTTCACCATCGTCATGCCCCCTCCCAATGTCACCGGTCAGCTGCACATGGGTCACGCCATGGACGCTACCATGCAGGATACCCTGATTCGCTTCAAGAGAATGCAGGGCTACAATGCACTGTGGATTCCCGGCGTTGACCATGCCGGCATCGCCACCCAGATTAAGGTGGAGGAAGAATTGCGGGTGAAGGAAGGTCTGACCCGCTATGACCTGGGACGTGAAAAGTTTCTGGAACGGGTTTGGGACTGGAAGCGCCAGTACGGCAACCGCATTGTGGAGCAGCAGAAGAAGCTGGGTGCCAGCTGCGACTGGGAGCGCGCCCGCTTCACCATGGACGAAGGCTGCTCCAAGGCCGTCCGGGAGGTCTTCGTCTCCCTGTATGAAAAGGGTCTTATCTACAAGGGCAGCCGCATCGTCAATTGGTGCCCCCGCTGCGTCACCGCCCTGAGTGATGCCGAGGTGGAGTATGTGGATAAGCCCGGCCACCTGTGGCACATCCGCTACCCCTTGGCCGACGGTACTGGCGAGGTCATTGTGGCCACCACCCGTCCCGAGACCATGCTGGGCGACAGCGGCGTTTGCGTCAACCCCAATGACGACCGCTACAAGGCCATCGTGGGCAAGAAGGTTATCCTGCCCCTGATGAACAAGGAAATTCCCGTGGTTGCCGATGACTACGCCGAAATGGAATTCGGCACCGGCTGCGTCAAGATGACCCCCGCCCATGACCCCAACGACTTCGAGGTGGGTCTGCGGCACAACCTGGAGGTCATCCGGGTGCTGGACGACAACGGCAAGGTCAATGAACTGGGCGGCAAGTACCAGGGCCTTGACCGCTACGAGGCGCGCAAGCAGATTGTGAAGGATTTGGAAGAAGGCGGCTACCTGGTGCGGGTGGAGGATTACGCCCACAACGTCTCGCGTGCTTGGCATTGGTTATCCAGGCGGTGCGCCGATGGATCGTCTGGCCCAGGGCGGAGACGACCGCAAGTACGTCCTGCCCCGCAGTCATGTGACCGATGCGCCAATGGATATGTCGTTTTCCGGGCTGAAAACGGCGGCGCTCAATTTGATCCATAATGCAAGCCAGAAAGGGGAAGAACTGGATCTGCCCTCTTTCGCAGCCTCCTTTGCGGCAGCAATCAGTGATACGCTGATCCCTCGTATTGACCATGCCGCCCAGCTTAAA
>URPI01000090.1 GCA_900549705.1 uncultured Eubacteriales bacterium | reverse complement strand
TCTCCGTGACAATGGGGAGGCCGGTGGCCTTCTTGGCCTTCAGCAGCAGCTCAAGGCCCTGCGCAGTTCCGGCTCCGTCTCTGCAACCAACGTGACCTATGCCGTCTCCCCCGAGGGCGCTCAGACTCCCCGGATGGTGTATGAAAACAACGCCAAGAGCGTGGTTGCCGTTTCCAGCACCGTCCAGACCAATTACTACGGCCAGACCCGCCAGGGTACCTCCACCGGCTCCGGCTTCGTTCTCTCCGAGGATGGCTATGTTGTCACCAACTGCCATGTGATTGAGGGCGCTACCGCCATCACCGTCACCATGGACGACGGAACGGAGTATAATGCCAAGCTGGTTGGCTCCGATGCCACCAACGATGTGGCCCTTTTGAAGGTGGAAGCCACCGGTCTGCCCGCCGTGAAGCTGGGCAGCAGCGATGACCTGGCCATTGGCGACATGGTGTGCGCCATCGGCAATCCCCTCGGTTCCCTCACCGCTACGCTGACCGTTGGCTATGTCAGCGGCAAGGATCGCCAGGTAACCACCGACAATGCCACCATCAATATGATTCAGACCGATGCCGCCATCAACTCCGGCAACTCCGGCGGCCCCTTATTTAATATGTATGGTGAGGTAGTGGGCATCACCTCCGCCAAGTATTCCGGCACCACCTCCTCCGGCGCTGTGATTGAGGGTATCGGCTTTGCCATCCCTGTGGATGATGTGATGGGCATCATCGGTGACTTGCAGTCCTACGGCTATGTCACCGGCGCTTATCTGGGCGTTACCGTTCAGGACACCGATGAAGCCGCTGCAAAGCTCTATGGTATGCCCACCGGTGCATACGTTGCAACCGTTGTCAGCGGCGGCAGCGCCGACCGCGCCGGCATTCAGCCCAAGGACATTATCATCGGTTTGGGCGACACCGATGTGGGAAGCGTCAACGAACTGACCCGCGCCCTGCGCCGCTTCAAAGCCGGTGATACCACCACCGTTACCGTTATCCGCGCCGGCCAGCGCATGACCATGGACATCACCCTGGACGAAAAGCCCAGAGACACCGACAGTGCTACCGCCGGCACTGATTCCAATTCCAATATGCCCCAGAATGGCGAGTACGATGAGTGGTACGATTTCTTCTTCGGCGATCGCAAAAACGGCAACTAATCGCCTGTCTTCGTGAATCTTAGGCATTCATCCCCCATTTGCTGCTCCGCATACGCGGAGCAGCTTTTTTATTTCGCAGAAAATCGACACATCCGCCATGCGATGATGCAAAATCCATTCCAATTCATTGATTTTATCGATAATTGTCGATTTTGTATGAATTGCAAATTTTTATAGATTATGTTATTCTTTTTATAAGAAAAAATACGATTCTACAGCGCAAGGGTGTGACGAATTTGGATGGCTTAACATTGATGATTGCAGACAACAGTGATGAATTCCGGCAAGCGCTGGACGAGGCGCTCTCTGACAGCTATAAGATTGTCCATTGCCGCAATGGCAAGCAGGCGCTGCAAACCGCGTTGGAAATAAAACCGGAAATCATTATCCTGGACTTGATGCTGACGGAGCTGGACGGTGTTTCGCTGCTTCACGAAATCCGAGATGCCGGCATCTATCCCATGGTGCTGGCTGTCACCCGCTTTTATAACGACTATATCCAGGAAACGGCGCAGGATTTGGGCATTGGTTATATTATCCGAAAGCCCTGTGACCCGGCGGCGGTGGCCGGTCGGCTGCGGGATCTGACCAATCGAATCAAGCCAAAGGCCGTGCGCCCTGTTGACCCGCGAAACTACGTCATGGAGCAGACCCGGATGCTCATGTTCTCTCCCCGTCATCAGGGAACAAAATTTATCCAGGAAGCCATTTTAATCGTACTGGAGGAGCCGGGCATCTCCCTGACAAAAGAGCTATATCCCCGGCTTGGGCATCGCTTCGGCGGCACGGCCTTGCAGGTGGAGCACTCGCTGCGCACCGCCATTGTGGCCGCCTGCAAGAAAAGCAACGGCAAGGTGTGGGATGATATGTTCCCAACCAACCCCGTCACCGGTAATCGGCAAATCAGCAACGGCGTGGTGATTTCCAGGCTTGCCGAAGACCTGCGGATAAAGCTGGAAGCCCAGCAGACGCAGGACAGTCTGCTGTAAATGCAGGTTTTCAGGCCAGTCGGGCGCTTTCTCAAAAAAAGAAGGATTTTCTGAAAATAGTATTTGACAAATCCCGCTTTCTCCGATATAATGTCAAGGCATGACTACAAGGGGGAAAAATGTATGCTGCTTGGACTATCGAAGATTATAGACAGTCCCGGTGCAAGTGTACCCTTTTCCACCAGTGTAGATCTCAGCGATCTTCGCTACGGCATCACCCAGCCCGTATCCGAGCCGGTTCTGGCAGCGGGTACTGTCCGCAATACTGCGGGCGTGCTGATGATGAAGGGCAATGTCACCACCACCATTCACGGCATCTGTGACCGCTGCGCCACAGAGTTCAGCCGAAAAATCGATTTCCCTATCGATGCGGTGCTGGTAACAGAGCTGAGTAACGAGGAGAATGAAGATGAGTGGGTTTTCCCTCTCGTGGGTGACAGCGCCGATCTGGATGACATTGTGCGGACGGTGTTCGTGCTGAATCTGGATTCCAAGCTGCTGTGTAAAGATGATTGCAAGGGTTTGTGCTGCCGCTGCGGCAAGAACCTGAACGATGGTCCCTGCACCTGCGAAAAGGAGATTGATCCCCGATGGGCTGCTTTAAAGCAGCTTCTGTAAGACCGTATTCGATGCTGTTTAAAAGCAGTTTTACCAAGGAGGTGTCACCATGGCTGTCCCTAAGTGTAAAGTGTCCAAGGCTCGTCGCGATAAGCGTCGTGGCTCCAACTGGAAGCTCTCTGCTCCCAGCGTTGCGGTTTGCCCCAAGTGCGGTGAACCCGTCATGCCCCACAGAGCTTGCAAGGCTTGCGGCACCTACAATGGCCGTCAGGTCGTGGCCGTTGAGGCGGAGTAAGGCGAAAGCGGAAAATGCAGAGGAAGGTCTTGTACCTTCCTCTTTTTCCTTTTTTAATGACGCACGGAGCTTGTACCGATACGTTGGTTCCCTAACCCGCCCGGTAACGTGCAGGGTGGAAACCGTGAATTTTTTAGCGGCGCTGCGACTGATACGCTAGTTCCCTAACCCGTCCGGGGCGGCAACTCTGCCGGATTATGCCGCACGGAGCTGGTACCGATACGTTGGTTCCCTAACCCGCCCGGTAACACACAGGGTGGAAACCGTGAAATTTTTAGCGACGCTGCAAACAAACCAGGAGTAATTTCCAAAAACGGAAATCAGACGGCTGCATTGCCGTAGACATGGAGTGTGCATCCGTCATGGCGGCAGGTCAATTCCGCAACGTTCCCGTCTATCAGTTCTTCTATGCAGACGACTGTCTGGATGGCGAGAAATGGGATCCCCGCACCTTGGGGGGCAAGGCCTGCATCCAGCCATGAGAAATATCTGAAAATTGCACTGGAAATTGCATTCCAATTATCGGAGGCGTTATGTTAATTCAGCAAATCAGCGATAAAATCAGCTATATTCCCGCCACCGAGAATCCCCTTTCCGCAGACATTGGCATCATCCGGGACGGCGGGCAAACCTGGCTGTTTGATGTGGGCAACGGTACAGCAGCTATCGACGGTCTGAGCGGTAACTTCCAAGTTGTGCTGTCCCACTTCCATCAAGACCACACCGGAAATCTGCAAAGGCTGGACATTCAGAATCTCTATGTATCCGGCGAAACCCGGCGGCATATTGGCAGCGGGATTCTTGTGAAAGAAGACCTTTTTCTCGGTGGGATGCACCTGTTCCCCATCCCCTCCAGCCACTGCAAGGGATGCCTGGGGCTGGAAATAGACGAAACTTACGCCTTTGTGGGGGACGCGCTGTATTGCAAAGCAAAAAGCGGTGAATATTTCTATAGTACCCAGCTGCTCCGAAATGAAATTGCAGTGCTCAAAAAGCTGAAAGCCCCCTATCTGCTGGTCAGTCACCATCCGAGGCTTGTTCGTTCCCGGGAAGAAGTGATTGCAGAATTAGAGGAATTGTATGCACAGCGGGACATGGGCAGCGACATTATCCCGGTCGGATGTAAATAAATCGAAAACGAAGCTGCATCTGCATTGCTTTTCCATGTGGAATGTGGCATAATGATACTACCTGTAAATACAGAAAGGACGTGGTAAACATGGCAAAGCCTTTGGTTGCCATTATCGGCAGACCCAACGTGGGCAAATCCATGCTCTTTAATAAACTCACCGGACAGCGCACCTCCATTGTGGAGGACACCCCCGGCGTTACCCGTGACCGCATCTACGGCGACTGCGAGTGGTGCGGCAGAACCTTCAGCCTGGTGGACACCGGCGGCATTGAGCCGGGCACCGACAGCGATATGCTGAAATTCATGCGCCGGCAGGCGGAGATTGGCATTGAACTGGCAGATGCCATCATCATGGTGACGGACGTGCGCTCCGGCGTCACCGCTGCCGACGAGGACGTTGCCACCATGCTGCGCAAGTCCGGCAAGCCCGTGGCGCTGGCGGTAAACAAGTGCGACTCCGTGGGTCCCACCAACCCCGATGTGTATGAATTCTACTGTCTGGGCATCGGTGACCTGTTTGAAACCTCCGCCGTCCACGGTCACGGCACCGGCGACCTGCTGGACTGGGTGCTAGCGAACATTCCCGAGGACAGCGGCGAGGACGAAGACGACGACATCATCAAGGTTGCCATTGTTGGCAAGCCCAATGTGGGCAAATCCAGCCTGCTGAACCGGATTCTGGGCGAGGAGCGGGTGATTGTATCCAATGTGGCTGGTACTACCCGGGATGCCATCGATTCCTACTTTGAAAACGAAACCGGGAAATACTGCTTCATCGACACCGCCGGTATGCGCCGCAAGAGCAAGGTGGACGATGCCATTGAAAAATACTCCAATATGCGCTCCATCAATGCCATTGACCGGGCGGATGTGTGCCTGATTCTGGTAGATGCCAACGAGGGTGTCACCGAGCAGGACACCAAGATTGCAGGTCTTGTTCATGAGGCCGGCAAGGCTGCCATCATCGTGGTGAACAAATGGGATGCCGTGGAAGACAAGGAAACCAACACCATGAAGAACATGGAAAATGACGTGCGCCAGGGACTGAGCTATATGCTCTACGCCCCCGTGGTCTTCCTGTCCGCTCTGACCGGACAGCGGGTGGACAAGCTGTTCCAGGTGATTCAGGACGTGTACGCCCAGAACACCAAGCGCATTACCACCGGCGCTCTGAACAGCGTTCTGGCAGATGCCACCGCCCGGGTACAGCCCCCCACGGATAAGGGCCGCCGCCTGAAAATCTACTATATGACTCAGGCCAGCACCAAGCCGCCTCATTTTGTCATCTTCTGCAACGATGCCCGGCTGTTCCATTTCTCCTATCAGCGGTATCTGGAAAACCAGATTCGGGAGGTCTTTGGTCTGATGGGTACGCCGGTGCGCATTACCATCCGCCAGAAGGGCGACAAGGAGGAGCAGTAAGCATGGTTTTGCGCGTAGTCGTTATCATTCTTGCCAGCTATTTTCTGGGAAATCTTAACGGTGCCATTCTGATTTCCCGGCTTCTTGCCCACGATGATGTCCGCCGCCACGGAAGCGGCAACGCCGGATTTACCAATTTCTGCCGGAACTATGGCTCTCTCAGCGGGCTGCTGGTTTTCGCCATTGATGCCCTCAAGGCCGTGGCTGCCTGCCTGCTGGGGCGGGTGCTGCTGGCACCGCTGGGCTGCGGATTAGAGGGTGCAGTTCTGGGGGCTCTGTTTGTGGGCATCGGTCACGACTTCCCTGCCACCCTGGGCTTCCACGGCGGAAAGGGCATCGTGTGCGGCTTTGCCAGCGCCATGATGCTGGACTGGCGGGTGGGGCTGTGCGCCCTTGCTGCATTTGCAATTGTGTACTTCTCCACCTGGTATGTGTCCCTCAGCTCCATTGCCGCCGCGCTGGCAGTGGGCATCAGCTTTGCCGTCTGGCACTTTGACCACACCCTGGCGGTTGTGATGTGCAGCATCATGTGTCTGCTGGCACTGTATATGCACCGGGAGAACATCGGGCGGCTGCTGAAGGGAACGGAACGGAAAACCAATTTCTTCAAAAAGGAGAAAGCGCAATGAAAACCGCAGTCATCGGCTCCGGTGCCTGGGGCACCGCCCTGGCAAGCCTTCTGTGCAAAAACGGACATGACACCACCCTCTGGTGCAGAACCCCTGAAAAGGCGGCGCAAATGCAGGAAACCCACATCAATCCCCGGCTGTCCCAGGTGACACTGCCGGAGAAGCTGAAATTCTCCGGCGATGCCGCCTGTGTCACCGACTGCGCCATGGTGGTGATTGCCTGTCCCTCCTTCCCCATCCGCACAGTATGCCGGGCGGTAGCTCCCTACATTCCCAGGGATGCCGTGGTGGTGTCCGTTACCAAGGGCATTGAGGAAGGAACGCTGCTGCGCATGAGCCAGGTGGTCAGTCAGGAAACCGGCCACGAGACTGTGGTTGCCCTCTCCGGGCCATGCCACGCGGAGGAAGTTGTCATCGGGCTTCCCACCGGCTGCCTTGCCGCCTGTGAAGACAAAGCTTCCGCCGAATTTGTTCAGGATGCCTTTATGTCCGACACCTTCCGGGTTTATACCAGCCCGGACATTGTGGGCGCAGAGCTGGGCGGTGCGCTGAAAAACGTGATTGCCCTGTGTGCCGGTGTCATCACCGGGCTGGGCTTTGGGGACAACACCAAAGCCATGCTCATGACCCGGGGTCTGACGGAAACCGCCCGTCTGGGCGTGGCGCTGGGTGCGAAAAAGGAGACCTTCGCCGGGCTTGCCGGTGTGGGCGACCTGATCGTCACCTGCACCTCCATGCACTCCCGCAATCGCCGGGCAGGCATTCTCATCGGTCAGGGCAAAGACCCCCAGGCCGCCATGAAGGAGGTCGGCGCGGTGGTGGAGGGTTATTACGCCGCCAAATCCGCCTATGAGCTGGGCAAGGCAAAGGGCATTGATATGCCCATCACCGACGCCGCCTACAAGGTGCTTTACGAAGGCGCGGACGTGAGGGAAGCCGTTCAGGCGCTTCTCTCCCGCCAGCGCAAATCCGAATCCGAGGACGCAGGCTGGCAATAGCTGCATACGGAAAATGGCATCCCATCCGGGATGCCATTTTGCCTGTCGAAAAGGGTATGCGCCCTTGCTATCGGGTTTCGTGTGTGCTATACTGAATGTCAGTTCAATAAATCGGAATTTGTAAGGAACAGTAAATTTAAATTTATTCTCTTGGAGTCTGTTTTTAGAGAAATTAAAATATGTTACAGGTTTTTCCCACAGGGTAAAGATATGTGTGACATGTTGCTTTTGTTAAAAAAGCGGAGATTCGTACAAAAGGTGGAAATGGTATGATGGATAAATATAAAATACTTAATCGGGATGCTATTAAGTATATTGCTATGTTTTTAATGTTGTTGAATCATATATCAACGATTTTTATGAAGTCAGGAAAATTATGGTCAGAGCTTTTTATAGATTTGGGATATTTTACAGCAATTGTAATGTGTTACTTTCTTGTTGAAGGATATCAATATACGCATTCAAAAAAGAACTATGCAATCAGATTGTTAATTTTTGCTTTGATCTCTGAATTTCCATATTGTTTTGCTTTTACGGAAAGTGGAATATTGGAATTTCAAGGACTTAATATGCTATTTACCCTATTAATTTGTTTTTGTATTCTGACTGTAGTTGAAAAAGTGTCAAATATAGTTTTAAAAATCATCTGTGTGCTAGGGTTGATTCTGCTCTCTCTGATTTCGGACTGGGCATTATTAGCACCTATATTTACATTGTTATTTATTTGGAGTCGTAATTCAGAAATTAAAATCAAATATGCATTTGCTGTTTCAATGTTGTTATTTGGAACTTTCAATTTCTTAGGCGGTATTGGAAGATTTTCTATAAAAACAAATATAATTTATGCAATAGGAAGTATGTTGGGTATTGCACTTGCCGGAATTGCAATCATATATTTTTATAATGGCAAACGAATGAATAAAGGAAAGAAATTCTCTAAGTGGTTCTTTTATTTCTTCTATCCTGTACACCTATTTATATTGGGATTGATCAGAGTTTGTTTTTTATGATATTTTCAAAAGCTGACCGTTTTTCCCTTACACCTTTCCTCCGCAAGACCCTTGAAATACGCCAAATGGCATCCCGTCCGGGATGCCATTTTCATATTTTCACATTGGGAAAATATTGCTCCGCAAAGTCCACCTTTTCCACCCGAAAGGACTTGCCGTTCAGGTAGGCCAGCGCCCCTGCATCCGTGGTGAAGGTGAAGGTCAGTTTGTAGGAATACAGCGCCTGATAGCTCCGGTCGAAGCGCTTGTCCAGCTTGCCGTACTTGCCGTCTCCCAGCAGGGGGTGTCCCGCGTGGGCGAACTGGGCGCGAATCTGATGCGTGCGGCCGGTGATCAGCTCGCACTCCACAAGCGAAAGCCCCGCCGCAGTTGCGAGGGTTTTGTAATTGGTCTGGCAGGTTTTGCTGCCGGGCTGGGGCGTGTCCGTGACGTACACCCGGTTTTTCTGGGCGTCCTTGAAGAGATACCCTTTCAGGCTCCCCTCTTTGGGTTTGGGACTCCCCTCCACAATGGCAAGGTACCGCTTGTCGATCTCCCGATCCTTGATCTTCTGATTCATCACCCGCAGGGCTTCCGCCGTCTTGGCGGCGATCACGATGCCCCCGGTGTTCCGGTCAATCCGGTTGCACAGCGCCGGGGTGAAGGCGTTTTCCTCCCGGGGACGCCACTCCCGCTTCTGGTACAGGTAAGATTGGATGTGGTCGATCAGGGTGCGGCCATATTCCGCGCCGTCGTGGGGATGCACCGCAAGGCCGGGGCGCTTGTCCACAAGCAGAATGTTTTCGTCCTCGTAGACGATGCTCAGCTTGGGATTCGCCACGGTGAGATAGGCGTTGTCCTCCCGGGGCTTGTCAAAAAACTCGTCGTTGATATACAGCTG
>URPI01000089.1 GCA_900549705.1 uncultured Eubacteriales bacterium | reverse complement strand
GCTCCCCCAGAGGTGGAGCCAAGGGTGCTTCGCACCGGGGAACGGCGGGGGGTGGGGGTCAAAGCAGTCATACCTCGTTAAATTTCAAACTCCGCAAAGCTGCCGCCGGCGGTTTCTTCCAGGACGGCATTCTGGGCATAATGGAACTGGTCGCTGCCCAACAGCTCCCGCACCTTCACCTGGGGATTCTGATAGACAATGTCCAGCACCTCGATGAAATCCCGAATCACTTCCCGGGGGGTGATGTGGCTGTCTGCGCCAATGCGCCCAAACTCCACCTGGATGAAGTCCACCATGTCCTGCTGGGTGACAATCTGCTGGTACTCATACAGCCCGGCGTGAATGTCTGCCAGCTTCTCAATGAGAATCAGCATTTCCTCGTTGGTCAGCGGCAGCAGCCGAATCACCGGGGAGAGCAAATCCTTGTGTTCCCCGGAAAAATGCCCCTCTGCCAACCGGGAGCGCAGTGCCTCATAGCTGTACACGCCCCGCCGGGGGTCCTCCATGCACTGGGGCGTGCCGCCCAGTAGGAAGCCAATGTGGTGCGCCTTGCCCTGCATGGCATCGTTGTACATGGTGAGAATCTTTTCATAGTTATATTGCCGGGTGATGGCGTTGGGAATTTTATAGATGTTCACCAGCTCGTCAATCAGCACCAGCATTCCGGCATAGCCCGCCTGCTTGAGAAAGGCGGCAAAGAGCTTGAGGTATTCGTACCAGTCGTCATCGGTGATGATGATGCCCACCCCCAGCTCTGCCCGGGCTTCCGTCTTGGTGCTGTATTCGCCCCGGAACCATTTGAGCACTTTTGCCTTGGTTTCGTCATCGTCATTGCAGTAGGCCTGGTAGTAAAGGGTCAGCAGCCGGGCAAAGTCGAAGCCATGCACCATCTCGTTGAGGGAGCCAATCACGGCGGAAATCCGCTTTTCCACCAACTTTTGCAGCGCCGGGTCGGTGGGCGACAGGTCGCTTTCGCTGAGCACCTGCTGCTGCACGCTGCTGATCCACCGGTCGAGAATCAGACTCAGCGCCCCGCCCTCCGGCTTTGTCTTGGTGGACATATTGCGGATAAGCTCCTTGTAGGTGGCAAGTCCCTGCCCCCGGGTGCCCTGAAGCCGCCGCTCCGGGGAGAGGTCGGCATCCACCACCACGAAATTTTTCGCCATCACATAGTTGCGGATGGTTTGCAGCAGGAAGCTCTTGCCGCTGCCATACTTGCCCACGATAAAGCGGAAGGAAGCGCCGCCCTCGGCAATCATCTCCACATCCCGCAGCAGGGCATCAATCTCCGCCGTGCGCCCCACGGTCACATAGTTCAGTCCCACCCGGGGCACCACGCCGCCCTTGAGGGAGTTCATCAGCGCCTGGGCAATTCGCTTTGGTATCTTCACGGTTTAACCATCTCTTTCAGTTCATCAATATAGTCTTCCACCACTTGCTGGTCTTCAATCACGGCATCCTGGAAGGTTTCATATAGTATCTCATTGATACTGTCCAATAAAACGGACACCATCTTTCCCTCCCGCTGCACCCAGCCCATATCCCCGCCATACAAAAGGTTCTGCATCAGGCGGTACTGGGTCTTGTCCAGGGGGCAGTCACCCGGTAGCGCCTCGGGCTGGGGCGGGGGCGGCTGCACCGCCGGGGGTGCTTCCTCCTCCATCTCCTCCTCGGTTGCCAGCTTTTCCTGGGTGATGGCAGCCTCCCGGCGAATTTGCGTCAGGGCAGAATAGTCAATCTGCACCCGCTTGGCTGCCGCCTCCTGCTGCTTTTGGGTTTCCAGCAGCGCCGCCACTTCCTCCTCAATCACCTTCGTCACCCATTTCAGCTGTGATGGAGACTTGATGGGCTTGCCGTCGTTCAGCGCCACCCGCAGGGAGGCATCGATGGTTTTCATCAAATTCTCCAGCTTCCGCCGTTTATGGCTGTCAATAAAGCAGGAGGTTTCCGTCCAGTAACCGTTTCGGCACTCGTAATAATGGGAATCGGTGATGTAATACCTGCTGTTTTCATGCCGAAGCGGGTCACAAAACACGGCGTGGCAAAACAAATCAACGGAGTGTGTCTCTCTGGAACCGAACAGCTGCTCACTGAACGTGCGCTTGCTGCGGGCGCTGTAGTGCTGGTGCATCCGGCGCAAAACCTGGACAATGACCCTATCCATGTCCGTCTGATGGGTTTTATAAAATTTGCTTCTGTTCAGCCAGCCGGGAGCCAGCTGCTTCACAGCGGCTGCAATGGCATCATCGGTTTGCTCCTGGGCGCTGTCCAGCACCGCCATGTGCGCTTCCTCCCCTTCCCGTTCCTCTCCCTCCAGGAAAGAATCCGAAAGGTTATAATAGATAATGTAGGACTTGCGCCAGTTGGCATAGTAGTTCATCAGGGAGCTTTCATATTCCTTGTAGGCCGCCGCGAAATCATCCATTTTGTGCAGCCCTTCCACCGGTGTTCCGGTGCCAATGCCGTTAATCAGCTCATACAGATACAAATATGCAAAGCTGGAACAGCTTGGCTGGATGTCTCCGTTTCGCACCTTGGTACGCCAGGCAAAATAGCTGCGCAGTTCCTGATTGTTGAGCAGGTCATAGGTGGGGTAGTAGCAGTGAGAAATATACTCTCCCTCATAATCATCCTTATAAAACTCCAGAAGCTTGGCCTGATTCAAAAACAGGCTGCGCCGGTTCTGGTACATACGGGCAGCCCCCTTCTCCAAGGAACGTGCCGCTTGCAGGGGTGCGGGAAGCTTTTCTTCGGGGGTCTTTTTCCGGGGAAGAATCGGTTCGTCCGTATAGTCCGGGTCAGGCTCAATCAGGTCCCCCAAATATATCCGAAGATAATTTTTGTTCATTCTTCCCGCCTCCCAGGTGCATTTTTTCTCTTATCATACTAAATCCGCAGGCTGCGGTCAAGTGCGGATTCCCCGAAAGATACGGGGGGATGTCACTCCGCGTTTTTTTATTGGGCTTTGCAGCATTACCACTGCAAAATGCCCGTGGCCGGAGCCACGGGCATTTCAGTATCGCGGGAAAATCAGGCAGCAGCCTTCACGTTCAGGGCAGCCACATAGTCAGCGGCGCTCTGAGCAGCGATGCGGCCAAACACCACGAAGTCGGCAACAGCGTTGCCGCCCAGGCGGTTGGCACCATGCACGCCACCGGTGACCTCACCGGCTGCGAACAGACCGGCGATGGCGGAACCGTCCTCGGTCAGAACCTCGGCGGCGGGGTTAATCTTCAGGCCGCCCATGGTGTGGTGGACACCGGCGGTAACCTTGATGGCGTAGTAAGGAGCAGTGTTCAGGGGGTTGGCAAAGCTGGTACGACCGAACTCGGGGTCGTTCTTTGCTTCCACATAGCCGTTCCAGGTGTTCATGGTCTCGGCGAAAGCAGCCTCATCCATGCCCAGCGCCTTTGCCAGCTCCTCGTAGGTCTCACCCTGCGTGGTGAAGCCCTTCTTGATGTAGCCCTGGATAACGTTGGAAGCATCAGCCATGGCCTGGTCAACGATCAGGTAGCTGTAGCTGCCGGGCTGAGCAATCTCAGCAGCGGAAACCTTGTCGCGGGTGCTGACTTCGTCGAAGAAGCGCTTGCCCTCGACATTGACCAGAATGGCACCGTCACCACGTAGGCCTTCGGTAATCAGAGAAGCGGTGTTGGCTTCCACGGTGGGGTGAATCTGAATCTGATTCATGTCCACGGTAGCAGCGCCCAGAGCCTCAGCCATCTTGATGCCCTGGCCCTGAATGCCGGCAGCATTGGTGGTCATGAAGCCAGCCAGCTCGGGCTTGTAGGAAACAACCATGTCCAGGTTGGCACCGAAGCCGCCGGTGGTCAGGATGACAGCGTCAGCATTGACGGTCAGCTTGGAGCCATCGTTTGCCACGCCGGACACGCCGCAGGCAGCGCCGTTGGCATCGGTGAGGATGGTATCAACAGTGGTGTTCAGGATGATTTCCACACCGGCATCCTGGAGGTTCTTCTCCAGAATGGGCACGATGTAAGCGCCCACGGACAGGGTCTTGCCCTCAGCGTTGACGGGTCTGTGGATTCTCTTGACGGAAGCGCCGCCGAATGCGCCAACGCTGGTCAGAGAAGCGCCCACGGAATCCAGCCAAACGATGGAATCAGCGGTGTTGCTGCACAGGGTCTTGACCAGCTCGGGGTTGTTGATACCCTTGCCGCCAATCATGGTGTCCAGCTCCATCAGCTCCACGGAGTCGAAGTAGCCTTCGGGATTTGCCTTGTAGGCTTCCCACTGCTCACTGACAGTGGCAGCCAGAGCGGTGATGGTCTCGTTGTCGGCGTAGCCCTCGGCAGCAGCCAGGGTCTTCTCCACACCGGCGGACTCACCGAAGGTGTTCTTGTCCTGCAGGGGGGTCTTGGCAGCGTTCATGCCGCCGGTTGCACGGACGGAGTTGCCGCCCACCATGGCCTGGCTCTCCACCACAACGACCTTCAGGCCGTCAGCAGCAGCGGAGATGGCAGCAGTCATGCCAGCGCCGCCGGCACCAACCACGACCACATCCGCGTCCACCGTCCGGTCTTCACCGGCAGCGGTAGCAATGGCGGTCTTGTAGTCCTCGGGGTTCAGGCCAGCCTCGGTCAGAGCAGCCTCAGCAGCTGCCACGAAGGCATCGGAGGTAACGGTTGCGCCGGAAATGGCATCCACAGCGATGGAGCCGGATTCGGCAACGATGGCGGGGAAGGAATCGATGACCTTAGAGCCGATGCCCTCGGTCTCCTTGTCGCCGGTGGCCGTGCAGCCCACAATCTTGCCGTCCTTCAGCGTCAGGGTGACGGTCACATCGCCGCCCAGACCCTGGGCAGTACCGGTGAAGTCACCGGAAACGCCGTCAGCTGCCACAGCCAGACCCATGGTCAGCACCATGCAGACGCACAGCAGAATAGAAATAAGTTTCTTCATGTCTTTTCTCCTTTCAATTTGATGGGTTTCCCCATACTCGGCACAAATATATCACAAAATTCGCAAAAAATCAACAAGAAAACATTTCTTTTGCTATTTTAGTGAATGGAAAATTTTGCTGTCCCTTCCTCAGCTCCGGTATTCCAGATACAGCTCCCCCTGGTGGGTAAAAAGGGAAGCGTCAATGTCATACAGCCTGCGAATCAGCGCCGGGGTGATGATTTCCGCCGGAACGCCGGACACCACATTTTTCCCATCCTGCAACACATACACCCGGTCACAGTATTTGGCGGCAATGGACAGGTCATGCAGCGCCGCCACCACAGTTTTTCCGGAGGCTTTCAACAGATGCAGGGTCTTAATCTGGCTGCCAATGTCCAGATGGTTGGTCGGCTCGTCCAGAATCATCAGGGGTGTCTCCTGCACCAGCGCCCGGGCAATCATCACCCGCTGCTTCTCGCCGCCGGAGAGGCTGAGGTAGCTGCGCTGGCTCAGATGCTCCAATTCCACCCGCCGCAGCGCCTTCATGGCCGCCTGCCGGTCAGATTCATCAAAGCCTTCGGTCAGGCGCTTACGCGCCTGGCAGCCCATGAGCACCACTTCCTCCACCAGAAAATCAAAGCTGCCCTCATGCTCCTGCCCCACCACCGCCAAATGCTGCGCCATCTCCCGGTTGGACATGGCAAGCAGGTTTTTGCCCTGCAATTCGATGGCACCGCTTTGGGGCTTCAGAACCTTATAAATATTTTTCAGCAGGGTGGATTTGCCGCTGCCGTTTGGCCCCAGAATGCCCACAAACTCCCCCGGGTGAACTTCCAAAGAGACATCATGGAGAATCTGGGTGCCGTCCACGGTATAGTTCAGATTGGTTACTTTCAGCATTCCGCTCCTCACTTTCCAAAGGCATAGCGCCGGGCCTTAATCATCCAAAGGAACACCGGCCCACCGAACAGCGCCGTGATGATGCCCACCGGAAGCTCCACCGGCGGCTGCACCATGCGGGCAGCAATGTCCGCCCAAATCATCAAAATGGAGCCGACCAGCAGAGAAATGGGAATCACCCGCCGATGGTCGGACCCCACCAGAGAGCGGACGATATGGGGCACCACCAGTCCCACGAAGCCGATGCAGCCGCTGACCGACACCGCCGAGGCGGTGAGCAGCGCAGAATCCGCAATCAGAATTTTTCGCACCAGGTTGATGTTCACCCCCAAGGTGACGGCGGAGCTGTCGCCCATCATCATGGCGTTCAGGGGCATTGCCAGCAAATACAGCAGCACCGCCGAGCCTACCAGCACAATCAGGGGAAACAGCACGTCGCTGCCCTCTGCGCCGCTGAGGCCGCCCAGCATCCAGAAGGTAGCCTGGCGCACCGCCGCCTCCTGGGGGGCGGTATACACCAGATAGTTGGTTGCCGCCCGCAGGATGGCGGAAACCGCCACACCCACCAGCACCAGCCGGATGGGTGCCACCTCCCCGGCGGTTCTTGCCAGGGAGTACACCAGCACAATGGAGAGGATGGCCCCGGCAAACGCACCGACTGGAACGCTGAGCATTCTGCCGGAGGGCAGGGATACTCCCACCAGCATGGCAAGCACCGCGCCGGTGGAAGCGCCGCTGGAAATGCCCAGCACATATGGCTCTGCCAGAGGATTTTTGGTAAACGCCTGCATACTGATGCCGGAAAGGGTCAGGCTGCCTCCCACCACCATGCCCAGCAGCGCCCGGGGAATGCGGATGCGCCACACAATGTTCAGGGTGCTGAGCTTGATGTCGTCAATGCTGAACAGGCCGAACAGATTGTGAAGAATGATGCGCCAGACGGTGGAAAAGGAGATTTTCGCTGTGCCCAGGGAAATGCCGGCAACCACGGAAAGCACCAGCATTCCCGTCAGCACCACGCAGCACAAAAAGGTGTGCCTGCGCAGACAGTCGCTGAGTTTTTTCAGCATTGTCGATTACTGGAAGCACTCAGGATGGAAATCCTTCGCAAACTTCTCGATGGTGTTGGCGGTCATGGAGCTGGCGAACACTTCGCACAGGGTGATGGAATAGATGCGGTCGTTGGCGATGGCGGGAATGGTTGCCAGAGTGGGGTTGCTCTTGAGCTGCTCAATCTTGTCTTCCAGAGAGGTGGAGCCGTAGTCATTGATGATGATAACATCGGGGTTGGCATCCACCACGGATTCCCAGGACACCACGGACCAGGTCTTTTCCATGTCCTCGAATACGTTCACGCCGCCGGCATGACGAATCAGCTTAGCGGTGAAGTTGTTGCCGCAGGTATAGGGACCGTCGTCCATGAGGGAGTCGAACACGAAGACCTTTACGGTTTCGGTGTCCTTGATGGCTTCCTGCACATCGGCAATCTTCTGCTTCATGCCGTCCACAATCTCGTTCGCCTTGTCCTGCATATCGAAGATACGACCCAGGTTCTCGAAGTCGGTGTAAACATCTTCCACGTCAGCGCCCAGCTTGTAGCCCTCGATGGAGGACAGGGATGCAATGCCGTAGCTGGTGAGCTTATCGTGGGTGGTGCCGTTCTTCTCGCTGAAAGCAGAGCTGCGCCCGTAAACAAAGTCAGGCTCTGCTTCCACCAGCTGCTCCAAGGTGGCTGCTTTCTGGGCAATCACAGGAGCGGCATCGTACATTTCCTGATATTCCGGGTTGATGGTGGAGTTCTTGTAGCACACGCCGATGATTTTATCCTGCAAGCCCATGGCATACAGCTGGTCGGCGGCGTTGGTGTTGGCGGCAATGACACGCTGGGGCACATGGTCGAAGGTCACGGTCATGTCCATGTAGGTCGTCAGGGAGAAGGGGAACTCCGTTTTCTCTGCGCTGACGCAGAACACGGAGACGGACAGCAGCATCGCTGCTGCCAGCATCAGGGATAGTACTTTTTTCATTGGGAAAATCCTTCTTTTCTTATATTTCAACACGAGTAGACCCATGCTGATTGCAACAAAAAAGAGGCAGCCATAATAGCTGCCTCAAACGCACAAAACACTCCCCCATAGAAAAAGCACCCATGGAGTGAAGTGAAACATATTCTGTGACCCGCAGACATCTATTTCCTCGGAATGCAGGCAGGTCTCCTGACTTCGGCCATTGCCGCTGTACCCTTCACGGTTTCCCATTGGTATGCACAGCAGCGGCCTGACACAGTGACGGCATCGCCCCGGATTCTCACCGGGTTCCCTTTTCATCCCACCCAAGCAATGTGGGACACCTGTATCCGCTCGATATTCAGTTAGGGGAATCTTACCACGCTTCCCTGTTTGTGTCAATAGGCGTTTCCTGCCCAATTGGAAATTCTCGTCCATCTTTTGCCCCTTAGCCATCAGCTTCCGTCTGAGGCTCCGTCTCCCGGGCAGCGGTGGGGGTGGTGGGCGTTTCTGTTGCCACCGGCTTTTCCTGCGTAGGCGCTTCGTAATATTCCATTTTGGGCACAAAATAGGCAATCAGCAGGATGATAACCGACAGCCAGAACAGCAGCCACGACAGGCAACCGGCGCGGCGGTTCGCCTTTTTCTTCGGTTTCTGTTTCGGCTTTGCCTTTTTCTGCTTCGGAATCCATATCTGTCCGGGGTATGCCTTTTTTACCATGGCGGTGAGCTTGTCCCTGTCCCACAGCTCCACTCCCGTCTTATGGGCAGTCTCCTTGGCCTGGGGCGTAAAATAGCTGTTGGTCAGCACGGCGGCGGCCTTGCAGCCATAGTAGACCTTGCCGGACAGCGCCTCCTGCACCGCCTTGTTACCCACGCTGCCATGATAACGCTTGCACTGGATGGCATAGGAGGTTGCCCCCTGGCAGGCCGTGATGTCGATGCCATAGTCGCCGCTGGCAACGGTGACATTGACGCGGCTGAAGCCGTTTCTTTTCAGCACCTCGGCGCAGAAATATTCAAAATCATGGCCGTCCATTTTGTCAATATCCTGAAAGCTGATGATTCGTTTCACGGGCAAGCCTCCCTTTTCTCCCCCACAGGCATAAAACAAGGCCGCCTGCCGGAACAGACGGCGCTCGGTAATCCTATCACAAAACGCGGCATTTCCCGGTTTTTCCCGAAAAGCACACACTGGCAGTAATTCTTTTGTATATTATATACACATATGTTCGGGAAGTCAAGGAATTTGTCGCTTAAGGAACAATGGAAACCCGTGGATAAATGCTCATGTGCCATAAAGTAACACCACAATATGAAAGACGGCTATCCCCATTA
>URPI01000088.1 GCA_900549705.1 uncultured Eubacteriales bacterium | reverse complement strand
CCGCTCGCCCCACAGCGGATAGCCCCGGGAGGCAAACTGCACCCGAATCTGGTGGGTCCTGCCGGTGTGGAGCTGAATTTGCACCAGGCTGGCATCCTCCTTTTGGGCAAGCACCTGATAGGATAGTCTGGCCTCCTGAACGCCCTTTGCAGGGGCATCGGCAACAAAGGTCATTTTTCTGGCCTTGTCCCGGCCCAGAAGGTCACAAAGGGTATCCTCCTGCCGTTCCGGCGTGCCGTGGAGCACCGCCCAATATTGTTTTTCAAAAGCTCCCTCCCGCACCTGACGGGACAGCTCGGAGGCAGCCCGGGGATTGCGTGCCAGCACCATCAGTCCGCTGACCACCCGGTCAAGCCGATGAACCGTGCGGATGTCCGCCTCCGGCTCCCCCAGGGTCTGCCGCAGCAAGGAGGGAAGACCGCCCGGCTCATCGGTGGACAGCACCCGGGGCGGCTTGACGCAAACCAGCACGTCTGCGTCCTCATAGCAAATTTCAATCAAATTCATCACCTGCATGGATTATAGCAGGAAAATGTCCATTCTGCAAGCATTTGGAGGAAAAGCAAATGAAAATTGTGGTACTAGACGGCGCTGCACTGAACCCCGGCGACCTGAGCTGGGATTGGCTGTGGAAATTCGGTGCTTATACCGTGTACTCCGGTACGGATTCCGAGACGGAGGCAGCTGCCCGCATTGGAGATGCCGAAATTGTGCTGACCAACAAAACGCCCATCACCCGCAGTCTTTTGGAACATTGCCCGCAGATTCGTTACATCGGTGTTCAGGCAACGGGCTACAATGTGGTTGATACTGCCGCTGCCCGGGCGCTGGGAATTCCCGTCACCAACGTGCCCAGCTACGGGACAAATGCCGTTGCGCAATATACCTTTGCCCTACTGCTGGAACTGTGCCACCAGGTGGGGCTGCACGACCGAGCGGTTCATGAGGGACAATGGGTACACTCCCCTGTTTTTTCCTTCTGGCTGACCCCGCAGATGGAGCTGGCCGGAAAAACCATGGGCATCATCGGTCTGGGGCGCATCGGCATGGCTACGGCAAAGCTGGCAGAAACCTTTGGTATGGATGTCCTTGCCTACACCCGGACAGAAAAAAAGGGCATCCGGTGTGTACCCCTGGATACCCTGCTGGAACGGGCGGATGTGATTTCCCTTCACTGTCCCCTGCTGCCGGAAACCAACCAACTGATATGCCGGGAGACCATTGGCAAAATGAAGGATGGCGTCATTCTCCTCAACACCTCCCGGGGCGGGCTAGTAAACGAAAGTGACCTGGCAGAAGCCCTTAAAAGCGGGAAGCTGCGGGGCGCAGCGGTGGACGTGGTTGCCCAGGAGCCAATGGCGCACGACAACCCCCTGCTGACAGCCCCCAACTGCATCATCACGCCTCACATGGCCTGGGCACCCGTGGAAAGCCGTCAACGGCTGATGGACTGCGTAGAGGGGAATCTGCGGGCGTTTTTAAACGGGTATGTGGAAAATTGCGTAAACTGAACATCGTTCCATTCACCGAACCACAGCCCCTCCGTCAGCCCGTTCGGGCTGACCCTGCTCCCCTTTTGGGGGAGCCAGGGGGCGCTTCTCGCCATGTACAGTTTTTGATTTCTCGACCCACTGAGTCTACTTATCCTTATCCTTTTTATCAAAAAGCAGGCTGATGCCCAAGCCACCCAGCACCAGCATCATAGCGGAGAACAGAGGGGCGGTGGTGCGCACCGTGCTTCCCTTTGGGGTGCGGGGATACACCGGCAGCGGTGCATCCCTCTCCTGCGCCTGTGCCTGGATTCCAAAAAAGGTCACCATCAGCACTGCCAGTGTACAGACCAGGCATAAAATTCTGATTCCCACGTTTACGAATCCTCCCTCATTTGAATTCCCGTTCAGTATACACAGCCCCGCTTCGGAAAAAGGTCTAACGCGCACCACCGGAGGGAGAATCGAGCGCCCTTCTGCGCGCCCATCCCGCATAATCAGCGCTGAGGGAAAGCGAATGCTGGCCGCATATACCGAAGGGATGGGACATGAGGATAAACTTTTGTACGGGCTTCATTTTTTTAAGGAATCTCCGAGATCATACCCAAGAATGTTTGATTTTACTGGAATGACGAAAGGAAAGCGAAATATGTACGAAACCAATCGGCTGATTTTGAGGAAGGCGGTTTTCTCCGACTGGGAGCAAATGTACCGCAATGTATGGTGCCACTGGGAGACGGCGCGGTATATGCTGTGGGCTGTGACAGAGAGCGAAGCAGCAGCAAAAGAACGCATGGAGCGGACAATTGCATTCCAGCAAAGCCACCATGCCTGGCTGGTGGTTGAAAAGGAAAGCGGCAAAGCCATCGGCTTTGCAGGACTGCAGGAGGAAAGCGGCGTTTGTGAGGACACCGGCATTGCCGTAGGCCCAAGGTATGTGGGCAAAGGCTACGGAACGGAAATTCTGAATGAACTGGTGCGGATTGCCAAAGAGGGGCTGAATGCCCACGGGTTTATCGCCACTTGCCGCGGCGAAAATGAAGCTTCCCGAAAGATGATTCTGGGGTGCGGGTTTCGGTTTAGCCACGCAGAGCCGCGGGTTGACAAGCGGAACGGAGAAAAATACATACTGGAATTTTATCGGAAGGAGCTTTAACTAACGGCGCGAAGCGCCCTCGACTCTCCCTATGGGAGAGCCGGCAGTCCGAATGGGCACAGGCGCTACGCAAGCAAGCAACCGCCGTAGGGGGCACCGCGGGCGCTTCTCGCCGGGGGGTGTGTGCAAAAAGCGGGTTCTGAGCAATAACGAACCGGACGGGTTAGGGCATCAACGTATTGGTATCTCCCCCGTGCGGCACTAAAAATCCCTTGCCACGTTGTAAAAAGCAACACGGCAAGGGTTGATTTTTTAGTTCTCCACGGTATCGAGAATCAGCTTGACCAGCGCATCCCTTCCATCGCCCTTTTCGGCGGAGAAAGGAATCACCGGGCAGGTGTTCGGCAGCTCTAAATCCTGACGGATGAGCTTCAGGTTGGGTTCTAATTCGCTTTTTTTCAGCTTGTCCATCTTGTTGGCAACCACCGCAAAGGGGCAGCCGCTGTCCAAAAACCAACGCGCCATGGTGATGTCATTGTTCGTGGGGGGATGACGGTAATCCACAATCAGGATACCAAGCGTGATGCGATTGGCAGCGAAATAATCCCCCATCAGCTTCCCCCAGCGCTCCTTTTCACTCTGGGAGACCTTGGCAAAGCCGTAGCCGGGCAAATCCACCAGGTAGCACTTTCTGTCCAACGTGAAGTAATTCACATGAATGGTCTTACCGGGCTTATCCCCTACTCTTGCAAAATTCTTGCGCTGGAGCAGGCGGTTGATGACCGAGGATTTACCCACATTGGATTTGCCTGCAAAGGCAATCTCCGGCAGACGGTTGGCGGGGAAATCCTTTGGGGACGCGGCAGAAATTAAAAATTCCACATTCTGGAAATTCACGCACACCCCTCCTTACTGCTGTAAGCCCGGACGGCGCAGCTTGGCGGCATCCTCGGCAATGGGGGTTGCAAGGACAGCGGGGGGCGCTTCCACCGGCCGGTTCAAAGCGGCATCCAGAACGGTATCCACCGTGCGGGCGGTGATGAAATTGAGCTGTTTACGGACAGTTTGGTCAATTTCCTCCAAATCCCGTTCGTTTTCCGCCGGAATGATAACCGTGCGGACACCGTGGCGCAGAGCAGCCATGGTTTTCTCCTTCAAGCCGCCGATGCGCAGCACCCGGCCACGGAGGGTGACTTCGCCGGTCATGGCCACATCCCGGCGCACCGTCGTGCCGGTGAGGGCGGAAACAATGGCAGTGGTGACGGTCACACCGGCAGAAGGGCCATCCTTGGGCACGGCTCCTTCCGGGAAGTGGACGTGAATATCCTTGGTTTTATAAAAGTCCGGGGCAATACCCAGCGCAGTGCAATTGGCGCGGATATAGCTGAGCGCCGCCTGAACGGATTCCTTCATCACGTTGCCCAGGTTGCCGGTGAGCTCCAGCTTGCCGGAACCGTCCATCACATTGACTTCCACTTCCAGCGTTTCGCCGCCCACGCTTGTCCAGGCAAGGCCGGTAACAAGCCCCACCTGGTCGGTGCCGGGCAGGCGATCGGGCAGGAACTTGCGGACACCCAGAAACTCCTCTACGTTTCCGCCGTTGACGGTGACCCGCTTCAGGTCGGGGCTGGCCAGCAGCTGCATATCTGTCTTGCGGCAGATATCTCCAATGGCACGCTCCAAATTCCGCACGCCGGATTCCCGGGTGTAGCACTCGATGATTTCCCGCAGGGCATCATCAGTCAGGCGCAGCTGGGACTTTTTCAGGCCATGCTTCGCAATCTGCTTGGGCACCAGATGATTCTTTGCAATCATCAGCTTCTCCTCATCCGTGTAGGAGCTAAGCTCAATAACTTCCATGCGGTCAAGCAATGGTCGGGGCACGGTGTCCAGGGTGTTTGCAGTGGTGATGAACATGACATTGGACAGGTCAAAGGGAATTTCCAGGTAGTGGTCGCGGTAGGTGCTGTTCTGTTCGGCATCCAGCACTTCCAGCAATGCGGCGCTGGGGTCGCCCCGGTAGTCAGAACCCATCTTGTCAATTTCGTCCAGCAGCAGCACCGGGTTGCAGGTTCCGGCCTGGGTCATGGCGGTCATGATACGGCCGGGCATCGCGCCCACATAGGTCTTGCGGTGGCCGCGGATGTCGGCCTCGTCATGAACACCGCCCAGGGAAATGCGAACCATCTTGCGGTTCAGGCTGCGCGCAATGGAATAGGAAATGGATGTCTTGCCCACGCCCGGAGGGCCAACCAGGCACAGAATCTGGGGCGGCATCTGGGGTGCCATCTGGCGTACGGCGATGGTTTCCAGAATACGCTGCTTTACCTTTTCCAGACCAAAGTGGTCATGCTCCAAAATCCTGGAGGCCGCCTGAACATCCAGCCGCTCTTTGGATGATTTGCCCCAGGGCAGCTCCAAAACGGTATCCAGATAGTTCCGCAGGACGGAAGCCTCCGCAGAACCGAAGGGCTGCTTTTTCAGCTTCGCGGCATCTTTCAGGAGCTTGCTGCGGTACTCTTCCTTGATGGGCAAGGCACGGATGCGAGCGGTATCCTCGTCGTACTCCTCTTCCTCATCCCCCTCGCCCAGCTCTTCCCGGATGGTGCGCATTTGCTCCCGGAGGTAGTAGTCCCGCTGATTCTGGTCAATGGCAGCACGGGTCTTGTTCTGAATTTCAGATTCCAGCTGCAACACTTCCAATTCTTTTGTCAGGAACCCCACGGTCATTTCCAGACGGCGGGTTGCGTTGAGCTGGAGCAGAAGCTTCATCTTCTCATTGTAGTCCAGGCCGGAATTCTGAGCGATAGAATCGGCAATGAAGCCGTTTTTCTCGCTGGCAATCATCCGCAGCTGTACCATCTGGGCGGGATGGTCGGTCAGCTCCAAATAGGAATTATAAAGGGTGCAGGCCTGACGGCGCAGTGCCTTTCCCTTGGGGGAATCCGACTCCTCCACAGAGGGAACGGACTCCACCAGCGCGCTGAGGAAGGGCTCCGTCTGCTGCATCTCGGTGATTTTGGCACGGGTGATGCCGGTAACCAGCACCCGCAGATTCTCATCCGGGGCGTTGAGCAGCTGCTTGACCTTGACCACCGTGCCCATAGCGCAGAGGTCAGCCAGCTTTGGCTCATCCACCAGGATGTCCTTCTGGGGCACCAGCAGCAGAATCTGGTCTTTTTTCATGGCCGCTTCCAAAGCCAGGGCAGACTTGGTTCTGCCCACATCAAAATGAACGGTCTGCTCGGGGTAGACAACCAGTCCGCGCAGCGCCAGCACAGGCATCACGCCTGCATAAGTAATTTCAGACAAAGGACAATCCCTCCTTACTGGGGAATAAGCATAGGGGGATAGAAAGCCTCTACCCCCCTACGATGATTTATTGCTTTCCGGTCAGCTTCGCACGGGGATGGCTGGCATCCCGGATAATTTCTGCCGGGGCACCCTCCACGCACTGCGGGGTAATGACCACTTTTTGAATGGAGAGGTCGGAAGGAATCTGGAACATGATGTCCGTCATGATTTTCTCCATAATGGCGCGAAGTCCGCGGGCACCGATTTCCCGGTCAAGCGCCTTTTGGGCGATACACTCCAGGGCTTCGTCGGTGATTTCCATGGACACGCCATCCATCTCCAGGAGCGCCTGGTACTGCTTGGTGAGGGCGTTTTTCGGCTCTACCAGAATGCGCACCAGATCCTCTTTTTTCAGGCTTTGCAGGTTGGTAATAATGGGCATACGACCCACCAGCTCCGGGATAATGCCGAATTTCAGCAGGTCATGGGGCTCCACCTGGGAAAGAATTTTGCCCACATCCCGCTTTTTGCGGCTTTCCACCGGGGAATCGAAGCCGATGGCAGAGCGGTCGGTTCTGGCCTCGATGATTTTATCCAGACCGTCAAAGGCACCGCCGCAGATGAACAGAATATTGGTGGTATCCACCTGAATCATTTCCTGCTGGGGGTGCTTGCGTCCACCCTGGGGCGGAACGCTGGCAACGGTGCCCTCCAGGATTTTCAGCAATGCCTGCTGGACACCCTCGCCGGAAACATCCCGGGTGATGGATGTATTTTCGCTCTTGCGGGCAATCTTATCCATTTCATCAATATAGATGATGCCGGTCTGCGCCCGTTCCACATCAAAATCCGCCGCTTGCAGCAGACGAAGCAGGATATTTTCCACATCATCGCCCACATAACCGGCCTCGGTCAATGTGGTGGCATCGGCAATGGCAAAGGGCACATTAAGGATACGGGCCAAGGTCTGGGCAAAGAGGGTTTTGCCGGAACCGGTGGGCCCAATGAGCAGGATATTGCTCTTTTGCAGCTCCACATCAGAGGAACTGCCCAGGAAGATGCGCTTATAGTGGTTATAGACCGCCACGGACAGGGCAACCTTGGCATCGTCCTGGCCGATGATATAGCGATCCATAAAGGTCTTGATTTCAATGGGCGTGGGCAGCTTATCCATGGTGGCCGTGCCGCTGCCCGTATCAATCTCGTCCCGCAGAAGATCACTGCACGCACGGACGCAGTCACTGCAAATATACACGCCGGGTCCGGCAATCATCTTGGTTGCCTGGCCTTCCCGCTTGCCGCAGAAGCTGCACCGCACCTGCTGTTCTGAATTTCTTGCCATGAAGGCGTTACCTCATTTCCTTATCCTAATTTAGTGGTGCTCCAGCACCCGGTCAATGAGGCCGAAAGCCTTTGCTTCCTCTGCCTGCATGAAGTTGTCACGCTCACAGGCAGCGGTAACCTCCTCAATGCTTCTGCCGGTGTTTTCGGACAGGATGCGGTTCATCCGGTCTTTGACCACCTGAAGGCGCTTGAGGTGAATGGCCATATCCGTAATCTGACCCTGAGTACCGGCGGAAGGCTGGTGAATCATGATTTCAGAATTGGGCAGCGCCATCCGCTTGCCCTTGGTGCCGGCGCTGAGCAGGAAAGCACCCATGGAAGCAGCAAGGCCGACGCAGATGGTGGCCACGTCACACTTGATATACTGCATGGTATCGTAAATCGCCATACCGGCAGTGACGCTGCCGCCGGGGCTGTTGATATAGAACTGGATGTCCTTATCGGGATCCTGGGCTTCCAGGTAGAGAAGCTGCGCCACGATGAGGCTTGCGGTGGTATCGTTCACTTCCTCGGACAGAAAGATAATGCGGTCGTTCAGCAGGCGGGAAAAAATATCGTAGCTGCGTTCGCCGCGGCTGGTCTGCTCAACAACATAGGGAACCAAACTCATGGAAAAAATCTCCTTTCATACTGCTCCCTGATTAAAATGTCGATTTTAATCAGGATGGCATCACTTAGCAGCGCCGCCAGTTTTGCGGTTCATAAGGAAAGAAATCGCAAAACACATCTGATGCAACCTCTTTGCCCTACGGGCAATGAAAATATCTTTACGGATATTTTAATTCAGGTTCGGTATCATCAGGAAAAAGCGCATGATGCCTATTTGCGGGGAAGCCCAGCCGGGTGCAGCCGCCCCAAAGAAGGGGAAACTGCACGGCGGCTGGGTTGACAAAACGGTTATAAAGGGTAGGGGTAACGCCGCCTCCCAAACATTCTAACCACGAAGGAGGGCGCTTATTCCTCGTTCTTTTCGGCTTCTTCGGCAGCCTTGGGGGCAACCGCCACGGCGCTGTCAACAATAACCTGGACAGCCTTACGGGTCTTCAGGCTCTCGGTCAGCTCTTCGGCGGGAACCATCTCCTTGACCTTCTCTACGGTCAGGTCATACTGCTTGGCCAGGGACTCGATTTCGGCGGCAATCTCCTCATCGGTGACTGCGATATTCTCTACCTCGGCAATCTTCTCCAGGGTCACAGACTCCTTGGCGGCCTTCTCGGCAGCAGGACGGAAGGCATTGCGCATGGTCTTCACATCGCCGCCCATCATCTTGGCATACTGCTCCATGGAGTAGCCGCCCATCTGAAGCTGGTATGCAAAGCGCTCCATCTGGGTATCCAGCTCCCGCTCGATCAGCGCATTCGGCAGCTCCACGGTGGTGTTTTCGCTGGCCTTGGCAATGCAGGCAGTCTCAAACTCGTTCTGGACGTTCTTCTGGGCACGCTCCATGGCCTTGGCACGAATGTCGGCCTTCAGGGCATCCAGCGTATCGAACTCGGAAACATCCTTGGCAAACTCGTCATCCATGGCGGGCACCACAGTCTCGGTAACCTTGTTGACCTTCACATGGAACACAACAGCCTTGCCAGCCAGGTCGGCATGGTAGTTTTCGGGGAAGGTGATGTTGATGTCCTTCTCCTCACCGGCGGACATTCCCACAATCTGCTCTTCAAAGCCGGGGACGAAGGAGCCGCTGCCCAGCTTCAGGTCATGGTTCTCGCCCTTGCCGCCCTCGAAGGGAACGCCATCCTCGAAGCCCTCAAAGTCGATGTTGGCGGTGTTGCCCATCTGAGCAGGGCCGTCAACGGTTTCGGTGGAAGCAACATTCTCGGCCATACGGTTCAGCTCGGCTTCGACCTGCTCATCGGTGACGGTGGCCTCTGCCTTCTCGACCTCCAGACCCTTGTACTGACCCAGGGTGATTACCTTACCACCTGCATCGGCATACAGTTTCATCAATGG
>URPI01000087.1 GCA_900549705.1 uncultured Eubacteriales bacterium | reverse complement strand
CCAGATACACAAGTCCGGTCGTTTCCACTACATGGAAATGATTTCGCCCGAGGAATCATACATTTTTTGAAGCCCAGCCGGGAAATCTCCGCCAGCCGCTGGTTCATATGGGAGACCGAGCGAATTTCTCCGGTCATGCCCACCTCTCCAACAGCTACCAGGTCGTCCGGGATGCACTGATCCCGATAGGAGGAAGCCAGCGCCAGCACCACCGGCAAATCTGCTCCCGGTTCGTCCAGCCGCAGTCCGCCGATGACATTGACATAGGCATCGAACATACTCATTTTCATGCCTGCTCGCTTTTCCATGACCGCCAGCATCAGCACCGCCCGGTTGAAATCGAAGCCATCAGAGACCCGCCGGGGCACATTGAGCATGGTTTTTGCCACCAGCGCCTGCACCTCTGCCAGCACCGGTCTGGTGCCCTCCATCACGCAGGAAACGCAAGTACCGCTGGCTCCCTCCGGTCTGCCTTCCAGAAGCATCTGGGAGGGATTGGGCACCTCGGTCAAACCGGAATCCTGCATCTCAAAAACGCCAATCTCGTTGGTGGAGCCAAAGCGGTTTTTGGCAGCCCGCAGCAGCCGATAAGAGGAATTGGGGTCGCCCTCAAAATACAGCACGCAGTCCACCATATGCTCCAGCACCTTGGGGCCTGCAATGTTTCCATCTTTGTTGATGTGCCCCACCACAAAAACCGTAATACCGTTGGATTTGCTCAGCTGCATCATGGACATGGTGCAGTCCTTCACCTGGGAGACACTTCCAGGCGAAGAATCATTCTCCTCATTATAAAGAGTCTGAATGGAGTCCACAATCAGAATGTCCGGTTTGGTTTCGGCAGCAGCCTCCAAAATGTCGGACAGCCGGGTTTCTGACAGGACAAACAGCGACTCCGGCGCAACACCCAATCGCTCCGCCCGGAGCTTCAGCTGGCGCTCACTTTCCTCACCGGATACATATAACACGCTTCTGTCTGCACAGAGGCTGTTGCAGATTTGCAGCAGCAAAGTGGATTTGCCAATGCCCGGCGCGCCGCTGACCAGTACCAGAGAACCGGCTACTGCACCGCCGCCCAGCACTCGATCCAGCTCTCCCATGCCGGTGGAAAAGCGGGTCTCCCCTTCCGATGATATTTCTTGCAGCCGCTGCGGGCGTTTACTCTGCCCAACCGGGGCTGCTTTTGTTTTTACGCTGCCCGCCGAGGGCTTTTCAATATGCTCCTCAATGGTGTTCCAGGCACCGCAGGCGGGGCATTTTCCCTGCCAGCGAGGTGTTTCATTTCCGCAGTTTGTACAGTAAAAAACCGTTTTCGCTTTTGCCATTCCAGTTCTACCCCGTTTGTTTTTCTCCCATTATACCATTGCCGTCAAGGGGATGCAAGGAAGGATGCCACTGAGGCAGAAATCACGCAGCACAGCTTCTTCTGATAATCCGGTGTGGACAGCTTTGCCTCCTCCTGCCAGTTGGACAGGAAGCCGCATTCCACCAGAACGCCCGGCGCAGTGATTTTTTCCAGAAGATAGATGCCATCTCCCTTTTTCTCCTTCCGACTGCTGCCTGGATTCAGACTGGCAACCAAATCTGCCTGTATCCGGGCAGAGAGCTCCTTGCTGCCGGGAGAAGCGGCATAAAAAACCTGAGCACCGCTGTATTTTCCCTCTGGAAATGTATTTTGATGGATACTAACAAGCACGGCATCGCTGGTTCGCTGGACAATGCGGACGCGCTGCTTCAAATCGGACACTTTTCTCTGCGCAATGGTGTCTCCGCTGGTATACACGGACACGTCCGCGGTTCGTATCATGACGGTTTCGTAGCCCAGCAAATGAAATAGGTCATTGAGCCGCAGGGAGATTTGAAGATTGAAGTTGCTTTCGTTTTTCCCGGTGCAGGATACCGCCCCGCCGTCCTCGCCGCCATGCCCCGGGTCAATCACTATGCGGTGCAGACGCTCCATGGGGATCTTTTCTGCAATGGTCTCAATGCTGCGGCTGCCCATTATGGTTCCCAGCAGAAACAGCATCACCACAAGCATATAAAATGGTACTTCCTTCTTCCGCCGCAATTGTCGCACCATGTTCACCCACCTCACGGAAAGCATATTCCACATCGGCGGTGGTATGAACATTTCCGAAAAGATGGCATAGAATGACCTGTCATGACAAGAACTGTCAATGGCAAGGAGGCAATGATGATGCAGCAGAAGAAGCGAGAAACAGGAATCGGGACGCTTCCGGCCATGGCTCCCCTGGCCAATCCCTACGTCCCCTTCCAAGCGGATGACCCGGCACGATACGAAACCGGCATCGGTCTGGTGCGTGGCACCATCTATCCCGGTCTGGATCTGCCCTTTATGGGCATGGCAAATCAAACGCAGCTGCCCCAGTCCACAATGGCGCAGCTGCAAGAGCTGGCCTTTGCCGTGCAGGAGCTGGCGCTTTATCTGGACACCCACCGGGACGACACCGAAGCGCTGGAGCTGTACCGACGCTATCAGCAGATGTACCGGGAAATGGCCACGGAATACGCCAAACAGCAGGGGCCGCTGAACCATTACGACCCCGATGACGACAGCACTTATCGCTGGCTCAGTGACCCATGGCCGTGGGAATACTGCATGAACAAGGAGGGCTAAGACCATGTTTGCCTATGATAAGAAGCTACAGTATCCCGTGAGAATCCAGAATCCCAACCCGGCACTGGCAAAAATCATCCTGACCCAGTATGGCGGCCCGGACGGAGAGCTGGGCGCCAGCCTGCGCTATCTTTCCCAGCGCTACTCCATGCCCTTTGACGAGCTGCGTGGTCTGCTGACGGACATTGGAACGGAAGAATTGGGGCATTTGGAGATGATTGGAGCCATTGTTCATCAGCTGACCCGGAATCTAAAGGATGAGCAGCTGAAGGACCCAGCCTTTGCCCCCTATTTTGTGGATCACTCCGCCGGGGTCTACCCCGCCGCCGCAGTGGGAACTCCATGGAGCGCAGCCACCATGCAGGTCACCGGTGACCCCCTCACCGACCTGACAGAAGATTTGGCGGCGGAGCAAAAAGCCCGAACCACCTACGACAACATCCTGCGCATCAGCGATGACCCGGATGTAAACGATGTGATTCGCTTCCTGCGGGAGCGGGAAATCGTCCATTTCCAGCGCTTCGGTGAAGCAATCCAGCTGCTGCGGGATAAGCTGAATCAGAAAAATGTGTACTTCATGAACCCGGCGCTGGATTTGTAAATCGGAATCAAATAGACCGAGGCCCTTTACGGGTCTCGGTCTATCAAGAGGATAAATCCTTACTTTACCATCCAGAAGGTTGGCAGCTTTCTGAGAATCGGCGTGCCGTCTATGCGATACACATTGAACATCTGAATCTGTCCGCTTTCACCGTATCGGCCATCGGTGTCCCGATACAGCATCCCGGAAGACATACGGCTTGGCAGAGCGCAGGCATTCACTGCGCCGTATTCCGTCAGAATATCAATCACGTCGGCATAGGTTGCGCCGATAGATTCCGGCATTCGTCCATCCGTGCAGACGAACAGTACCGTGCCGTCAGCGCACTGCCCGATGGCTGCCCGCCGCGTATAACCGGTATTCTGACTGTATACCTCCATATTCGGCTTCCCGTTGACCAGCAGGACGGGACCGGCGATGCAGCCATCCCGGATGTTTTGCTGCTGAACATCTTCTGCCGTGGCGAAACGGGCAGTGATGAGAATGTTGTCCGTTGTGAAGCCCACAAAGCTCTCCTCCGGCAGCAGCTCATGGCCGTCGTCCCAAACCACAGCGCTATGGGACAGCGTTAACCCGGTGGGGACGCTGCCCACGGCAAGGCTGGCCGTGCCATCGTCAAAGAAGTAACCGGCATTGACGGCGGCAGCGGCATTCTCCTGCTCCAGCATTTCGTCCATTGGCATTCCGGGAGTGCTCATGGAAAACTGCTGGGCTGATGTTGCCAGATAAACGCTGCCAGGGTTGAGGACAAGCATAACGTGGGCAGTAAATGTTTTTCCCTGGACGGTTTCAATTCGGATGCCGTCAGGCGCGTCTGCCCAGGCATCCTCTTCCGCTTCCTGACTCACCGCTGGTTGAAGCTGTTCCGGCGCAGTGGGTTTGCTGGACACATCCTGTATGGAAGCCGGTTCCTGCACATCCGGTGCGTTATTCTGGGCCGGTACGGTCAGAAATCCAATCGCGGTAGCCGCAATGACGACTGCGGAAACCAGCATCATCCAGAAGCGGGGCTTTTTATAATACAGGACATTGCGCGCCCGCTGCACCACCGATGTCTCCCCAAAGGCCACTGGACAGGCCAGCACAAGATGCTTACCGGTGCTGCATTCCAACAAGGCCGAGGCATAAGCTTTCTTCTCTGCCGTGTCGTAGTGGCGGATAACCCGCTCGTCACAGGCAAATTCAATGTCCTTGCAGACCAGGGTATAGGCAGCCCATGCCAGTGGATTAAACCAGTAAACAGACAGAAGCACAAAGGCCAGCGGCTTCCACCAATGGTCTTTCCAGCGCAGGTGGCTTTGCTCGTGTGCAATGACATAATCAAGGTTTTTCCCAGACAGGCCGGAAGGTAGGTAAATCCTGGGGCGGAACAGGCCAAGAATAAAGGGCGTGGTAACGGCATCACAAATCCAGATGTTCCCCGCCTCCGGCACGGCTTCCCGTACAAGCCGCCGCATATTGAGGGAGCTGAACACCAGATAGCACAGCATGAGTGCAACGCCAATGCTCCATACCAGCGGAAGGACAGAAGCAGGAGCGGGCGTACTCTGTACGGCGGCCAATCCCGCTTGCACCGGAGCCTGAACCGCACCGGATGGGATAACCTGTGGGTGAATCAGGGTTGTGTCAACGGCCTCCTGAATGGCGGAGGTTGTCTGCGGAATCATGCTGACTGAGCTTTCGATAGAAAATGGGAGCACCAACCGCAGCGCCACAATTGCCCAGAGCATACAAACCATTCGCCTGGGTGCCTTTTTTAGCAGCATCCGCAGAAGAACTACCGCGATAATCAGCCAGTTTGCCATGAGGCTGATTTTGACCGTTTCTCTGAAAATAGTTTCCATGTTCAGCCCTCCGTCTTTTCTATCATCTGCCGCACCAGCTCCCGCTCTGCGTCCGTCAGGGAACGGTTTTTGGTGAAGGCCGCCAGGAACGCCGGAAAAGAGCCCTGAAAGGCGGCATCAACGAACTGTTCACTCTGCATGGCGTAGAACTGTTCCCTGGAAATCAGGGACGTAACCGTGCCGTTGTCATTTTGAAACAGTCCCTTGTCGCACAGCCGCCGCAGGACTGTGTGTGCCGTCGTCCGCTTCCATTGCAGCTCCTCCCCTGCCAGCTTCACCAGGGTGGATGACGACACCGGCTCATTCTTCCAAATAATATCCGCAAACCGGGATTCAACCACACCAAGCTGTATTTCTGCCATAATTGCAGCACCTCCTTTTTGGTGGGACTACATTCAGTAGTCCTATATGTAGACTACAATATGTAGTCGCAAATGTCAAGCCCTATTTTTGATTTCTTAGCAGTTCGCTCTATGATATTGGGACACCCCATTTCTTAAATCTTTCTTAGCCTGTTGAATTATTTTGCTTTTTCGGGTATACTTTGAAAGAATCCCAATTTTATGAAATGGAGGAAGCCTATGCAGGTTACCCAAATCGATTGGTTTTCCGTTTTGGGTGGAAAACAATTGATTCAAAAAATTCAAGATTTCCTGGAAAACACCAATTCCCTGATTCCGGCAACGCTGGAAAATACGATTTTACTTTTTGCAGTGCTGCTGGTTTTGGCGCTGGGGCTTGGATTTGTGTTCCGCTTGTTCTTTGGAAAAAAGTGTATTGTAAACCGCTCCATCTCCGGTTTTTTGGAGATTCTTTTCATCTATGCTGCAACAGTAGCGGTTTATGTATTCCGCCCCTGGAATCTGGCGCAGTATCTGGCTCCCCTGCCCTTTGCCATCTTCCATCGGGATGTGCTGATTGTCAGTCTTTCCGCCTGCTCCACCCTGCCGCTGCTGTGCGCCCAGCTGCTGTCGCTGATTATCCTGTGCTTCATTGTTCATGTGCTCAATTTCCTGCTGCCCACCGGCCATGGCTTTGTCCCGTGGCTGTTTATGCGTCTGGTGTGCGTGGCGCTGGCGGTGGCGCTGGATTTGGCAGCGAATTGGGCGCTCAATGCATTCCTGCCCTCGGTAATTGCGGAGTCCGCGCCGGTGGCTCTGGTGGCGGTGCTGGCGGTGGCGCTGGCGGTCAGCCTCTTTAATCCCCTGCTGTGTGTGCTGGCAACGGTGGCAAACCCGGTGATTGGGCTGCTGTATACCTTCTTCTTCTCCAACACCATCGGCAAGAATCTGACGCGCGCCGTTCTCTCTGCGGCGCTGCTGTGCATCCTGTTTTACGGAATGGACTACTACGGCTTCAGCGTTATCAGCATTCAGACAGATGCCCTCCTGAAATACTCCCCCTTTGCTCTGGCACTTCTGGGGGTATGGTATGTTTACGACAGCGCGCTGTAAGCTGCTTTCCATAAAAATGACGTGGCCCTTACCGGTCACGTCATTTTTTGGTCCTATTCGGTTGGCAGCCTGTTTTCCGTCCCCCAGATGCACAGCTGGTCGAGCACCTTCATCAGTGACCGCCCACGCTCTGACAGGGAATATTCCACCTTCGGCGGTATCTGTGGATACTCCTTACGCAGGATGAGCTGGTCGTGTTCCAGCTCCTTGAGGTTGCTGCTGAGGGTTTTGTCTGTGATGTCCCCCAGGTAGCGCTTCATTTCATTGAACCGCACCGGCTCATACCCCATCAGGCAATATAGAATCACCATCTTGTGTTTGCCGCTGATAAGCGACATGGTATAGCTGAAGCCGGTATCAGAAAAGCTTGCATTGCGGATGTCTTCCCTGCTGCATTCCATGGGTTTACACTTCCTTTTAAGATAGTACCTGTCTTTATTGACAGTACTTGTGTTTTTTCTGATGTATGCTAAGATGATAGCAGGATGACCGCGTGAAGTCAATCCAAAATGTAACTGGAGGTTTTTATTATGAAAAAGGATTTGGGCGTAAAGCCCTATTTGTTCCCGATGCCCGTGCTGATGATTGCTACTTATGGCGATGATGGCACGGTGGATGTCATGAACATGGCATGGGGCGGCATCTGCGCTGAGAATATGGTTTCGCTGAACATCGATACAGACCACAAGACCGCCAAGAATATCAAAAAGCGCGGCGCGTTTACTCTGAGCATTGCGGACGTTCCCCACATTCAGGCGGCGGATTTCTTTGGCATTGCGTCCGGCAACAAGATGGAGGATAAATTTGCCCGCAGCGGCCTGACGGCGGTCAAGAGCGAGAAGGTAGACGCTCCCGTTGTCCAGGAATTCCCGCTGACGCTGGAATGCAAGGTCGTGGAGGACAAGATGGAGGTTTACGGCCACCATGTGCTGGGCGAGATTGTGGGAGTTTTGGCGGACGAGTCCGTGCTGGATGAAACCGGCAAGGTGGATGCAAGCAAGCTCAATGCCTTTGTGTTTGACCAGTTTCGCAGCGGCTACTATGCCATTGGCGAAAAGGTCGGTCAGGCTTGGCACACCGGCGCACCGCTGATGAAATAAGAAGACATGGAAATCCCCCGCCGCAAAAAAGAGCGGCGGGGGAACATTGATTTTGGCTTACTGCAACCGATAGCCAACACTGACCAGCTCCATAATATGGGGCCAGAATTCCGGCTCCTCTGCGGTATAGCAGGATGCCGGTGTAATCTGCTGAAAAGATACAATCCGGTTTGCGGCATCAATCCAGGCTCTCTTGCAGATTGCGGCGGTATGTAGCTCTCGTTGGGTATTCATGATTCTGTTCCTCCTTATTATGAAGTTTGTTATGCGGCGTATTGTTCCTTACACCCTTATAGACGGATTTTGGAAGGCTGACGTTACAGCTTTCTTAAAAATTTTTTTATTTCCTTTTTTCACTTCGTATGTTACCGGCCAAATGCATCCTATTTGTAACACGTCTGCATCGAGAAAGCATATTTTGGGCAGCGGGCGGCGGGAAAATGCTTTCTTCACACTTGCATCGTGGCGGATTCTGCCATGAACCTTTACCGACCTGACCGGCCACGGTTGCAGGGAGTTTTTCATTTTTGTCGTCTTGCCCCGAAAAAGAGCTTGATTTTCGTGGCTAAAATGAATAGAATAAAGTCTATGCTTGCAAAATGCGAAAGGGTGACCATACATGAACAAAATTTATATTCCCGAACACTATGCCCCCGTTCTGGATGCTTACGACACCCAGCGCGCAATCGCCTATATCAAGGCAACCTTCCAGGATGAGTTTTCCTCTGCCCTGAACCTCAAGCGCGTGTCTGCCCCCCTGTTCGTTACCGAGGATTCCGGCCTGAACGATAACCTCAATGGCTACGAACGGCCTGTCAGCTTCGATATTCCCGCCGTGGGTGCAGAAGCTCAGGTGGTGCATTCTCTGGCAAAGTGGAAGCGCCTTGCCCTGAAGCGCTACCATTTCACTGTGGGCAACGGCCTTTATACCGATATGAACGCCATCCGCCGGGATGAGGCGCTGGATAACGTCCACTCCATCTATGTGGATCAATGGGACTGGGAGAAAATCATCACCAGGGAAAACCGCAATCTGGATTTCCTCAAGCTGATTGTCCGTGCCATTGTCCGCGCCATCTGCAATACCAATGACCGGCTCCATGTCCGCTATCCCCAGCTGCGCACCAATCTGACCCCGGAAGTGAGCTTCATCTCCTCCCAGGAGTTGGAGGATATGTACCCGGATAAAGTTCCCTCTGAGCGGGAAAAGGTCTACGTCAGGGAGCATAAAACCGCCTGCATCATGCAAATTGGCGGCGTTCTTCGCTCCGGCAAGCCACACGACGGACGCGCCCCGGACTACGATGACTGGGGGCTGAACTGTGACATCTTCTTCTGGGATGAGGTGCTTGACCGGGCGCTGGAAATTTCCTCTATGGGCATTCGCGTGGATGCCGAGTCCATGCAGCGTCAATTAAAGATTGCTGACGCGGAAGATCGACTGAGCCTACCTTACCACCAGATGGTCCTACATGAAGAAGTGCCTTTTACCATCGGTGGCGGCATTGGTCAGTCGCGGCTATGTATGCTGCTATTAGGGAAGGCGCACGTGGGCGA
>URPI01000086.1 GCA_900549705.1 uncultured Eubacteriales bacterium | reverse complement strand
AGCTCCCCCAAAGGGGGCGCCGAGGGCGCTTCGCGCCAGAGCGTGTGCAAAACGGTTTCTGAGCGGTAACGAACCGGGCGGTTAGGGCACTGACGTATGGGTAATATGGCGCGCAGCGTCACTATCCCGGCATCACTGATGCCTTATTCTTCAAACCCATCGGTGAGGGATGTCGTGGATGCCTCGCCCAGCGGCTTGCCTTCCATGAGGTTTGCAAACTGCTGACCGGTGATGGATTCATTCGCCAGCAGGTAATCCGCCAGCGCTTGCAGCTTGTCGCTGTCCTTTTTCAGAATGTCGCGGCACTGGTCATAGGCTCGGTCAATCAGGTTTTTGACCTCCTGGTCGATGGTGCCTGCCACCTGCTCGGAGTAGCTCTTGGTGTTCTGGTAATCCCGTCCGATGAACACCTCGCCATCGTCCAGATAGCTGACGGTGCCAATCTTCTCACTCATGCCGTAGCGTGCCACCATGTCCTTTGCCAGCTTGCTGGCGCGCTCGATGTCATTGGAAGCGCCCACGGAAATATCTCCCAGGAACAGCTCCTCGGCGGCTCTGCCGCCCAACAGCGCCACAATCTGCTCGTACATTTCGTTGCGGGTCATGTTGGAGGAATCATCCTTGGGAAGGCTCCAGGTAGCGCCCAGGCTTCTGCCCCGGGGCACAATGGTGATGTGCCGCACCGGGTCATGGGTGGGCAGCCGGTACATGGCAACGGCGTGACCGGCCTCGTGAATGGCGGTGGTTTTCAGGTCACGGCGGGATGCCACATGGCTCTTTTTGGCAGGACCTGCCAGAATTTTCATCATGGCCTCGTCCACATCCTCCATGGTAAAAGCAGGGCGGTTGTTCCGGGCTGCCAGGATTGCCGCCTCGTTGAGCAGGTTGCTCAAATCTGCGCCGGTGAATCCGGCGGTGGAGCGGGCGATGGTGTGCAGATTGACGGATTCATCCATGCGCTTATTCTTGGCGTGAACCTTGAGAATCTCCTCTCTGCCCTTGACATCCGGGCGGTTCACCTGAATCTGCCGGTCAAAGCGGCCGGGGCGCAGCAGCGCCGGGTCAAGGATGTCCGGGCGGTTGGTGGCTGCCAGCACGATGATGCCCTCGGTAGTGCCGAAGCCGTCCATTTCCACCAGCAGCTGGTTCAGGGTCTGCTCCCGCTCGTCGTGACCGCCGCCCATGCCGCTGCCGCGCTTGCGTCCCACGGCATCGATTTCATCGATGAAGATAATGGCAGGAGCCAGCTTTTTGGCCTGCTCAAACAGGTCACGGACACGGCTGGCACCCACGCCCACATACATTTCCACAAAGTCAGAGCCGGAAATGGAGAGGAACTGCACCCCCGCCTCTCCGGCGGTGGCTCTGGCAAGCAGGGTTTTGCCGGTGCCCGGAGGGCCAACCAGCAATAGACCATGGGGAATCCGGGCACCCATGGCGGTATACTTGGCAGGGTCCCGGAGGAAGTCAACCACTTCTTCCAGCTCCTGCTTTTCTTCGTCCGCACCGGCCACATCCTCAAAGGTAACCTTGCGGTTGTCCGGCACACCCATCACCGTTCTGGCCTTGCCGAACTGCGCCATGGGGTTTCCGCCCCCCGCGCCGTTCATCCGCGCCATGATGAATGTCCAAGCCAGCAGCAGGACACCTCCGGCCACCAGCAGGGGCAGAATAAAGTCATAGGGCGTATAGGTCTTATCCGCCACAAAATCATACACGCTCAGCACCCCGGACTTTATCTGCTCATCAAACAGACTTTGCATCTGACTGCGGAAGCCCTCCGGGTCTGCAAGACCGGAGGTGATGGTGTTTTTCCCGTTAATGGGGGTGCGCAGCACCAGCGTAATGCTGTTGCCCTCCACCCAAAACTGGCTTACCTGCTCATTCTGGAACAGCTCCACCAGCTGGGAATAGGGAATGGTATTGGTTTTTGGGCCGAGGGCATTCAGCGCCCAGCTGAACACTGCCAGCAGCACCAGAAGGTAGATAAAAGGAGCAATGCTCCTGCCTTGTTTTTTCAATCGTTTCGCTCCTTATATTGTTCCTGTATAGATGTATGCGGCGCGAAGCGCCCATGCCTCCCCTGGAAGGGGAGGTGGTTGAGCGTTAGCGAAACCAGAGGGGTTTGTACGTCAACAGAGATGTTCAAGAAACCCCTCAGTCAGCCCGTTCGGGCTGCCAGCTCCCCTTTCAGGGGAGCCGAGGGCGCTTCGCGCCGTGATGAAGCACCCAAATCAAGGATGTCTTAATTCTTGACTGCAATTATTTGCTGTAAACTTCCGGCTTGAGCACACCCACATAGGGAAGGTTGCGGTATTCCTCGTTATAGTCCAGGCCGTAGCCCACCACAAACTCGTTGGGCACGGTAAAGCCCACATAGTCCGGCTTCAGGGTGATGCCCGGCTTGCGGCGCTCGGGCTTGTCCAGCAGGGTGCAGATTTTCAGGGATGCCGGATTCTTGCTGAGCAGATGGTGATAGGTAAAGTCCAGGGAGTTGCCGGTGTCGTAAATGTCCTCCAGAATCAGCACATGGCGGCCTTCGATGTCCTGGGACACGTCCCGCTTGACCACCATCCGGCCGGTGGAATCGGTGCCTGCATAGCTGGAAATCCACATGAAATCCATCTGGCAGGGCACTTTCATCTGGCGCACCATGTCCGCGTAGAATACCACCACGCCCTTGAGCACGCCCACAATCAGGGGAAATTTCCCCTCATATTCGGCGGTCAGCTCCTGCCCCAGCTGGGCAATGCGGGCGCGTAGCTGCTCCTCGGTAATGAGAATTTTTGCAATATCCTTATCCATTTCTTTCTCTTCCTCCCGGATTTTTGTCATACTAACCTTTAATTGAGACATCTGCAATTCAAGGGCTTCGTTATGGTGCGAAGCACCCTCGGCGCCCCCTTTGGGGTGTTGCAGAGCGCAGCGAATTTTTCAAAATTATGATTGCCGGTGGCAATCATACCACTATTAAAAGCTGCTGAGCGAACGCGAAGCTGAGGGGGTGCGCTACGATATACGCACGATGTTCCAAAATACGCACGACACCCTCTCTGCGACTCGCTAAGAGCCGCCTGCGGCGGTTGCTCGCTTGCATAGCGCCTGCGGGCGCTTAAGTCAGCCCGTTCGGGCTGCCAGCTCTCCCAGAGGGAGAGCCGAGGGCGCTTTGCGCCGCCCATATTTGTTGATTTTCAGTCAGGATGCAGTTTTTCAACAAGAATATAAAATGTGGGCTTGGCTTCCAGTCGGTCTAAGTGGAAGCCGAAGGAATCTGCCCAAACCACTCCCAGGTCATCCGCCACAATGGGCACAAAGGGGCGCTGGGACGCGCTGATTTTGCGGTCAATCATTTGCTTTTTCAGGCTCTTGGTGCCGCCGCCCCGCCGGAGGGAATCCCCCTCCTTCCGGCTGCGCACCCAAAGCGCTCCCTGGGTGCGAACCCCGGTGCCGCCATTAGGGACGGTGCTGACGGTGACCCGGATGCCCCACTGAGGGAGCGTGACGCTGCCCGGCATGGGGAGCATCACCGCTTCCGGTATCGGGCGCTGCCGGAGGCGGACGAGATTTTCATAATCTCTTGCAATCACAATACCACCGGGGAAATCCAGCCGTGCCGAGGGCTTCGGGCTGGCAATCAGGTTCAGCACCCCGCTGATGTGTGCCTGTTCCGGTTCCGGGATGCCGCTTTGCTTCAAAAAGCGCTCGGCATACCGGCATTGCAGGGGCGCAGGCAGCTGTCGCAGGCGGCTCACTGGGGGCATCACCTCCTCCAGCATGGACGCAAGAAAATCCTCGTCCTGCCGCACCCGGCGCGCCATGGCGGAAATGGTCTGGCTGACGCTGGGGTTTTCCGCTTTCAGCAGGGGCATCACCTGATGCCGCAGCCGATTGCGGAGGAAATCATCCCCGGCATTGGAGCTGTCCTCCCGGTGGGGCAGGTGGTATTCCTCCAAAAATGCTTCCACCTCCTGACGGGTGATGGACAGCATGGGGCGAATCACATTGCCGCTGATGGGGCTGATGCCCCCCAGCCCTCGCAGACCGGTGCCCCGCAGCAGGTGCATCAGCACGGTTTCGGCGTTGTCGTCCGCCGTGTGGGCGGTGGCAATCTTGCCGGGGAGACGGCGCAAGAAGCCATATCTTGCCTCCCGGGCGGCGGCTTCCAGCCCCTTTTTGCCGGGCTGAACCTGCGCCCCGCCCACTTCCAGCGGAATGCCGTAACCGGCGCAGAAGCGGCGGACAAAATCTTCATCCCGGTCGGATTCTTCCCCCCGCAGGTGATGGTTAAAATGGGCAGCGCCCAATATAATGCCCAGCTTGTCTTTCAGCAGGTACATTCCAAACAGCAGTGCGATGGAATCCGCCCCGCCGGACACGGCGCAGGTAACACGGTCGCCTGGGATAATCATAGTTTCCTCCCGCAGCGCGGCGCAGAGCTTATTCAGCATGTTTCCACTCCCGGTCGGCAAACAGCTGGAACTGGGGCATCCATTGCAGCTTCACCGCACCGGTTTCGCCGTGGCGGTTTTTGGAGACGATGCACTCGGCAATGCCCTTATCTTCACTGTTGGCGTTGTAATATTCGTCCCGGTACAGGAACATAATCACGTCCGCGTCCTGCTCGATGGCGCCGGATTCCCGGAGGTCGGACATGATGGGGCGCTTGTCGGTACGGCTTTCCACCGCACGGGACAGCTGGCTCAGGCAGATGACCGGGACGTTGAGTTCCTTGGCCATGATTTTCAGGGCACGGGAGATTTCGCCCACCACCGTCACACGGTTTTCGCTGTTTCTGCCGTAGCCGGAGCCGGTCATCAGCTGCAAGTAGTCGATAATAATCAGCCCCAGGTTATCCAGGCGGCGGCATTTGGCGTTTATCTCCGCCACGGTGACGGAGGGGTTATCGTCAATGCGGATGTCCGTCTGGCTCAGGGCAGTGGAGCCAACGCACAGCTTGCCCCACTCCTCCTCGGAGAGCTTACCGGTGGCCATTTTCTGGCTGTCCACAAAGGACTGCCCGGCAAGCAAGCGCATGGCCAGCTGCTCCCGGGACATTTCCAGGTTGAACACCGCCACGGTTTTATTGTACCTCTTTGCCACGTTCACACCAAGGTTCAGGGAAAAGGCGGATTTGCCCATGGCGGGGCGGGCTGCCACCAGAATCAGGTCGGACTTGTTCAGGCCGTTGATTTTGGTATCCAGATCCCGCAGTCCGGTGGAAAGGCCGGGGATGGCGGAATCGGACTGGCTCAGCTCGGTCAGGTGGTCAAAGACCTTGTGCAGGGTTGTTCCGATGTGTTCCAGGCTGTCCCCCCGCTCGCCCTTGCGCAGCGCGTAAATTTTCTTTTCGGCGGATTCCAGGATTTCCGCAGAGGAGCCTACCTGATCGGAAACCATTTCCGCAATATCCGTGGCGGCCTGTCCCAGCCCACGGAGCATGGCCTTTTCCTGGACAATCCGGGCATAGCGCCCCACATTGACAGCGGTAGGGGTAATTTCCATGAGCTGAAGGATGTATTCCCGGGAATTGTCGTGGTAGACACCCAGCTCCTTCATCTTGTCCAGCACGGTCACCGGGTCAATGGTCTGGGAGAAATTGAACATCGTATAGATGGTCTCGTAGATTTCCCGGTTTTGCTGTAAATAAAAGTCCTCCGGCTTGACCACGCCCACCACATCGGTGATACATCGGCTGTCAATCAGGATGGAACCCAGAACCGCCTGTTCAGCCTCCAGCGATTGGGGCACCTGGCGGGCTGTTAATTCTTCATCCATGTTCTTTTCTCCTTTTTTTTAACGACGCTACGGGGATTGTACCGATACGGCAGTTCCCTAACCCGCCCGGTAACGATACTGCTCAGAAACCGGGGGTATGATAGGGGGTAGTGATGGCACTCCCACAAAGTGACGCTGCGAACCCTGTACGGATACGTTGGTTTTCTGACCCACTGCCATACTTTGGGACGGTTCAGCGAATGGAATATGCTCTCGAAGCTGACGGAACAAAGCGGTTTGTTGAATGGCAAAAGCATAAAAGTTTGCACCCCTTGGCTTCCCCCGAGGGGAAGCTGGCAGCCTTGACGGCTTTTCGGAACCGGCAAGGCTGACTGATGAGGGGTAGCGAACGGTTGGTCGATGAGTGCAGATTGATAAGAGGAATATGTTCAAATTTTTACCATTAAACTGGGAAATCCGAAACTTTCGGACATCGCCACCCCTCATCAGTCATGAAAAATAATCGGTTCCGAAGCGCCGATTATTCTTCATGACAGCTTTTTAATCTTGGAATGATTGCCACCGGCAATCATAATTTTGAAAGATTCGCTGCGCTCTGCAACACCCCCGGGGGAAGCCAAGAACTCAAAAGATTTTAGCGAATATCATTAAACGCAGCGCTCTGTCCCATGGGCAAACGGGAGGCTAAGCCGCCCTCGTCATTAGATTTCCTCAATCTTCACCGTCAGGGGAGCGGTAATCTCATAGCCCAGCTTGCAGGTGGCAGTGTAAGTACCCACGCTCTTGATGGTATCTGCCAGCACAATCTTCCGCTTGTCCAGATTGATGCCGCTCTGGGCTTTCAGGGCATCGGCAATTTCCTGGTTGGTGATGGAGCCGAACAGGCGGCCTGCTCCGCCGCCCTTGGCCTTGACCACCACGGTCAGCCCCCGGATGGTCTTGGAAATTTCCAGCGCCTCCGCCTTTTCCCGGGCGATGCGCTCCTGGGTGGCCTTGTCGTTCATCTTCATGGTGTTGACGGCATCGGGGGTTGCCTCAATGGCAATTTTCCGAGGCAGCATAAAGTTCCGGGCGTAGCCGTCGGAAACCTCAATCATCTGCCCCTTCTTCCCTTTGCCCTTTACGTCCTGCGTCAAAATCACTTTCATTTTTATGTTCTCCTTTATCCTTCGTAGAATTTGTCAATTGCTTCCACCAGACGGTCCAGCGCCTGGTCCACCGGGGTATCCTTCATCTGAGCACCGGCCACCATGGCGTTTCCGCCGCCGCCCAGCTCCTCCAGAATCACCTGAACGTTCACCTTGCCGATGCTGCGGGCGGAGATGATGGTCTGCCCATTGTCCGGGAACAGCACAAAGGAAGCCGTGATGCCGGAGATGTTCAGCATATCATCCGCCGCCTGGGCGGCAAGAATACGGTTGGTTTCATAGTTCAGCGCCGCAATGGCCAGCTCTCCCCGGTACAGCCGGGCAGAGCGGACAATCTGGTATTTCGCCACCGTGCCCTGGAAGTCGTTCTGCATCAGCAGCTTCACCTCCGTGGTATCCGCGCCCATGCGCCGCAGGGCTGCCGCTGCCTCAAAGGTACGCTCACCGGTGCGGACGTTGAAGAACTTGGTATCCATGCAAATACCGGCCAGCAGCGCCTTTGCCTCAATGGGCAGTACGTCGCTGCTGTCCACCCCATAGATGAGAAGCTCCGTCACCAGCTCAGAAGCCGAGGAGGCATAGGTCTCATGGAGATCCAGCACCACGGGGCTGATATAGTCGGCAGCGCGGCGGTGATGGTCTACCACACACACCTTGTTGATGGCTTCCAGCAGGGGCTTGAATTCCACCTGATCCGGCCGGTTGGTGTCCACCACCACCAGGACGCTGCCCTTGTCGCAGGCCACCATGGCCTCCTGCCCGGAAATGAACACGCCCTCATATTCCGGTACTTTCAGCACCTGGGAAATCAATTTGGTGGTGGAATTGTGCTCCAAATCAATCACAATGTTTGCAGGCTTGCCCTTCTTGCGGCACAGGCAGCAGATGCCCATGGCCGCACCCAGGCTGTCCAGGTCTGCATTGCTGTGCCCCATGACAAACACCTGGCTGCTCTGGCCGATAAGCTCCATCAGGGAACCCGCCGTGACCCGGGAGCGCACCTTGCTGCTGTACTCCGCCTCCACGCTGCGGCCACCGAAAAAGGTGAAATTCATCCGATCCTTGATAACCGCCTGGTCGCCGCCCCGGCTCAGAGCCATTTCGATGCCCAGCGCCGCGAAATTATAGGCTTCCTCAAAGCAGCTGCCATCCACGCCCAGGCCGATGGACACGGAGGCCGCCAAACCGGAGGGACTGGTGATACTGTGGATATTCTCCAGCAGGGAGAATTTATGATTCACTGCATCCTCCAAATCCCGCTTTTCAAACACAAACAGGAATCGGTTCCGTTCCAGCTTTCGCAGAAGCCCCTGGTACGGCTCTGTCCAGAGGGTGATGGAATCGTTGAGCTTGGCGTTGAGGGTAGAGATGGCGCTTTCCGTGAGGTTCTTGGTCAGCTCCTCATAGTTATCCACCATGATGATGGACACCACCGGGCGGGAGCGGATGTATTCGTCCCGCACCTGATACAGCTCCGTCAGGTCGTTGAGGTAGATAACGCCCACCAGCGCCGGGCCGTTTTTCTCCTTCACCGCCGTGCCGAACAGCCGGTAGCGGCGGCCATTGAGGGTTAGCTCCTGGGGGCACTCCGTTTTACCCGCCGCCAGCCAGTCCACGCTGACACCGGGAAGCACGTCCTGCAATTGATGGTTGACGGAGGTCACCGTCACGCCGGTCAGTTCCGTGAATTTGCCGTTGCACCACACCACGCTCTCGTCCCCCAGCTGCACCAGCACTGCCGGGAAGGGGCTTGCGCCCTGGCCGGTGCTTTCCAGGGTATCGGTGGCTCGCTGCAAATATTGCCGGATGCGCCGGTTGCTGGCCTGCTGGTGGCTCAGATGGACGAAGAATGCCGCGCCGGTGGCGATCAGCTCCGCTGTGCCCAGCAGGTACTGCCCCACCATCATAGAACCGATGGCGAAGCACACCATCAGCACATAGTAAATTGTCCGGGATGGCCGGAACAGCCGAATCAGCTTTTTATCCACGCGCCGCGCTCCTTTCCGTTTGCAGGGATAGTCTGTGCTATTATAGCAAACATCGTTCTGTGATTCAAGAGAGTATGTCCCATTATTGTAAAAATAAAAAGGAAAGCGGCTTTGCCGCCGCTCAAATCTTCGATAGCACCTGGATGAATGGTGCGCACCACTGTAGGGGTCGCCTACCAGGCGACCCGTCGGCGGCTTTGCCGCCGCAGTTGTAGGGGCGGATAGAATCCGCCCGCATCACAAAGCTCCCCTTCGGGGTGCTTGTGTGCCGGGTCGACATACTCGTCGACCCCTACTAGAGCGTACACGCTAAAAGTTAGCACCCCTTGGCTTCCCCCGGGGGGAAGCTGT
>URPI01000085.1 GCA_900549705.1 uncultured Eubacteriales bacterium | reverse complement strand
GGAAAATGTCCTGACAGACACGGAATCGGAAGAACGGATGGTAGAGAAAATCGCTCTGCGGCAGGCGATCTCCGGTCTGCCGGAACGGGAGCGGATGGTCATTCAGCTGCGGTATTTCCACGGCCTGACCCAGCAGCGGGTGGCGGCGGTGATGAACGTCAGTCAGGTGCAGGTGTCGAGAATTGAGAAAAAGGCCGTCGCCATGCTTCGGGAGCTGATGGCTTAAAACGGCATTTTCCCTCTTTACGTTTTGCCGAAAATGCGCTAAAATAATGGCATCATGTTGAAGACAGGTGCAATTATGACAGAACAAATGGACTCCCGATTTCTGACCGCCCGAAAAAATTACATCGAGCGGCAGTTTTCTCAGCTGAACGATATGCAGCGTCAGGCCGTGCTGACCACGGAGGGACCGCTGCTGCTGCTTGCCGGTGCAGGCAGCGGCAAGACCACCGTCCTCATTAACAGGATTGCCAACCTCATGCGCTTCGGCCGGGGCAGCGACTGCTGCGAAATTTCCCACGCCGTCACGGAGGACGACGTGGCCTTTCTGGAAAATCTGGGGGACGACCCCAGCCTCGATGATACCCGCCGGGCGGACGCCCTCTGCGCCGTGGAGCCTGCCGCGCCATGGAGCATCATCGCCATCACCTTTACCAACAAGGCCGCCAACGAGATGAAGGATCGGCTCAGTGCCCTTTTGGGCAGCAAAGCCCAGGACATCTGGGCAATGACCTTTCACTCTGCCTGCTGCCGGATTCTCCGCCGGGACATTGATGTGCTGGGGGGCTACACGAGAAGCTTCACCATCTATGACAGCGCCGACTCTGAGCGGGTGATGAAGAACATCCTGAAGGATTTGGACATGGACGAGAAAACATTCCCGCCCAAGTATGTCCTTGCTGCCATCAGCAAGGAAAAGGACAAGCAGGTTTCCCCCCGGCAGATGCGGGCGGAGGCCGAGGAGTCCGGCAACCTGAAAGCAAAGTATATTTCGGGTGCTTATGAAAAGTACCAGGCACAGCTGCGGGAGAACAACGCCCTGGACTTTGACGACATCATCTGCCTGACCGTGGAGCTGCTGCAAAAGCACGAGGATGTCCGCCGGTATTATCAGCAGAAGTTCCGCTATCTGTTGGTGGACGAGTACCAGGACACCAATCATATGCAGTATCTGCTCACCGCACTGCTGGCAGGCGGACGGGAAAACATCTGCGTGGTGGGTGACGATGACCAGAGCATCTACCGATTCCGCGGCGCTACCATCGAAAATATCCTGGATTTTGAAAAGCAATATCCCCGCTGCCGCACCATCCGCCTGGAGCAGAACTACCGCTCCACCCAGTCCATTCTGAATGCGGCCAACGCCGTCATCTCCCACAACATTGGCCGCAAGGGCAAGAAGCTGTGGACGGACAACGGCGATGGCGACCTCATCACCGTGTATGAAGCGGCGGACGAGGGCGTAGAAGCGAACTTCGTGGCGGGGCAGATTCTGGCGGGAACCCGGGGCAGCGGGATGAAGGACTATGCCATTTTGTATCGCACCAATGCCCAGTCCAACGCCCTGGAATATGCCATGAAGCGCAACGGCATCCCTTACCGGGTCATTGGCGGTACCCGCTTTTTTGACCGTGCCGAAATCAAGGATATGCTCTCCTATCTGTGCGTCATCAACAATCGCGCGGATAACCTGCGGCTGCACCGCATCATCAATAACCCGCCCCGCGGCCTGGGCCCCAAAACCATCGAAATGGCCGACCGGCTGGCGCAGGCAGAGGGGAAACCCCTGTATTCCGTCATTTCCGCCCCCTATGCCTATGCGCCTTTGGAGAAAAACACGGAAAAATTCCTGGAATTTGCAGGCATGATTGAGGATTTGGATGGTTTGCTGAAAAACGGGATGTCCCTGCCGGAATTTTATGACCAGGTGGTGGAGCGCACCGGCTATGCCGATATGCTCACCGCCAAGGACACCGAGGAGAATAAGACCCGGCTGGAAAACGTGCGAGAGCTGAAATCCAGCATTCATTCCTACATGGAAAACACCGAGGAGCCAACCCTGGCGGGCTTCCTGGAGGAGATTGCCCTCTATACGGACATTGAGCAGTACAACGCTTCCGACGATGCGGTGGTGATGATGACCATGCACTCTGCCAAGGGACTGGAATTTCCCAATGTGTTCCTGGTGGGCTTTGAGGACGGTCTGTTCCCCGGCCAGCGCGCCATCGGCAACAGCGAGGAGATGGAGGAGGAGCGCCGCCTGTGCTATGTGGCAATCACCCGTGCAAAGAAGCACCTGACCATCAGCTATGCGCGCCAGCGTATGATTTATGGCCGCACCTCTGCGTCCCTGCCCTCCCGCTTCCTCCGGGAGATTCCCGAGGAATACATCATCCGCAAGGGCGGCTTCCGCCCCTCCCAGTCTGCTGCCGCGCAGGAGCGTACCGGCGGCACCAGAGTGGCTGCCAACCGTCCCCGCTACCACAGCGAAAGCTCGATGATTTCCTCCCAGTCCGTAGCCCCCATGCTGGCGCTGGAGCAGGGAGACATGGTGCAGCACGCTGCCTTTGGCAAGGGCATGGTGCTCACCGTCAACAAAATGGGTGGGGATGCTCTGCTGGAAATCGCCTTTGACGACATCGGCACCAAAAAGCTGATGCTGAAAACCGCCTCGGCCTACTTGAAGAAGCTCTGATACGAATTTCCGGTTAAAACGTCCACAATTCAGCGACTTTGCCACGGCGTGAAGCGCCGTATATTGCAGTTATCAATTCAGCCTTTTCCGCATACAGTTTCCCGGAGGGGAATCTCATGCGGAAAAGGCTGAAAATTTTTGGAATTTACCTGCTGATTGGCTTCACGGTTCTGGCGGCCTGCTTTTTTACCCTGCGGAACAAATACCGCTTGGTGATTCAGGATCTGGCGCAGACCAGTGTCAAAAATGCCACGTCCGACCTGGCAAATGACGCGGTGGCACAGCAGATTGAAAACGGAAACATCCAGTATGACCGGATGGTGTATTTTGAAAAGGACGTAAACGGCAGAATCACCGCCCTGAAAACCAACATCGGAGAAATCAACCATCTGAAAACGGACATTTTGAACATCATCAACGGGAAAATTCTGGAGCTGGATGCGGTGGACATCGGCATTCCTGTCGGGAGTCTGTTCCTGCCGGAATTTTTTTCCGGCAAGGGGCCGAATATTCCGGTGCATATTCTGGCAATCCGCAACAGCGATGCCACCTTCTCCAGCGCGTTTCACCAGGCGGGAATCAACCAGACGCTCCATCAACTGTTGATGGAGGTGAGCGTGGACGCGGCGGTGCTGGTGCTGGGGGAGACCAGCTCCTTTACCATCACCAGCCAGATTGTGGTGGCGGAAACGGTCATCGTGGGAGAAGTGCCCAATACATTCATCCAAACGGGTGGCAACGTGGGCGGCAGTGCCGCCTGACAGAGCCGCTACGAACATCATACCCATACGTTACTGCCCTAACCCGCCCGGTAACGAACTGCACGCTAAACCGTTTCGCACAGGCCAACTGTAGGGGCCGACTAGCAGTCGACCCGCCCGCTAACGGGACAGAGCGGCCCGTTGAATGGCAGTAGCTTCCCGTATGGATTGTAGGGGCGGATAGCATCCGCCCGTGGCACAAAGCGCCCCTTCCGGGGTGCTCTGTGCCGGGTCGACTGATAGTCGACCCCTACAGCGGGATTGCAGCATTCAACTGGGTGCTTGCGAAAATCCGGGGTTTCGGGCGGATTCTATCCGCCCCTACAGTTAGCAGGTGTAAAACGGTTTTTGAGTGCCATCGTTACCGGGCGGGTTAGGACATCAACGTATGGGTACACGCTTCGTGGCGTTGCTAAAAAGAACCGTGCAGCGGAAAGCACTGCACGGTGTTTTTATCAGTCCAGGGAAAAATCACTGTCACTGAATTGTGAAAAATTCATTGCCTTTGCCTTGAAGGGAACCCGCTTGCAGGGGTCGTAGCGAAACCTGCGGCAGCTGCCGTCCTCGGTCTTCAGGCCACGCTTGCTGCAAAGAATGGAATGATCCTCCATCCTTGCGCCGTGGATGCAGTAGACACAGGATGGGTCAATCTTTTTTCGGAACAGCATACTCAGCCTCCTGTCTGTTTATCCTCCCATTATACACGAATCTCCCGAAAATATCCAGCCTTTTTTCAAGAATCTTTAGAAGGAACAGAACCCCAACCCATGTGATTATCAGCACCGGCTGCCCAAAGGCAATCCCTGCGGCTGTGATGCCCGCAGTGGCTGCCTGAACCAGCTTCCCCAGCAAATAATACTTCATGGAAAACCCGGGACAGACCGAAGCTGTCTGAAACAGGACACACAGCCCGCCGCCGGCCAGCAGCACGCCGCAAATGCAGAACCGAATGCGCTCGTCCGCGATGAGATTCAGCATACAGCTCCCGTTGGATAATTCCAGCAGTCCGGCGCACAGCACCCGCACTTCCGCCGGGGCTGTGCCCAGAAACCAACGGTTCAGAAAACCCAGCAGCACCCGGAAAAGGATGACCCACCCGCAGATTTTCCGCATGGCACCGATGGTGGTGTCAATCCCAAAGGGAGATGCGGCCTTGTCCATCCTTCTGGCATTGCATGGAGCGGAAAAAACAAAGGAGGCTGCCCAGGCGGAAAACAGAACAATGCCCCACAGCAGCCACAGCAGCTTCCTGCTTGGAAAGAACGCTGCCAGCATCCCAAAGAGAAATGCCGGGCCACAGTTGCTGCACCATGCCAGCATTCGCTGGGCGGTCTCCTTGGAAACCGTACCTTGCCGGTAGGCTTCGTAAATGCATTGCGCCCCCACGGGATAGCCGCCCAGCAGCATGGGCACAAGCATAAATTCCATGCTGGGGGGAATGCCATATGCTTTCCCCAGCAGCTGCCCCGGCAGACCCGTCCCAGGGCAGCTGCGCCCAAAGATTCCAGACAGAAAGAGAAACGGAAACAGGGATGGGATGACCGTGGAAATGCACAGCTGCACTCCCTCCGCTGCGGCGGACAGGGCAATACGGCTGTCCAGAATCATCGCAAGCATTCCGGCAACGGCAGCCAGGGCAATCAGCTTTCTTTTCTGCATCGCGCTCACCTCGGAAGAATGTATGCAAGCCGGAGGCTCTCCATACATATGCTTTTGCAAGAGGTGAGCCGATGAAGTTCAGAAGCCGTTTGTTGCAGTCCATGCAGACGCATATGCCCAACCCGGAGGTGCTGCCGGTGGTTCCCATTGTGGAGCTGGCGGGGTGCAGCCGTTTGCTGGTTGAAAATCACCGGGGTGTTACACAGTACAGCACAGAGCAAATCGGAATCAAAATGAAATACGGCCTTTTGACCGTTTGCGGCTGCCGCCTGACGCTGGAGCATATGACCAAGGTCAAGCTGGTGATTACAGGGAACATCAATTCCATTTCCCTGACCCGGGGGTGTGAAGTGTGAAACAGCGTACAGCCGGAAATCAGATCCGCGTCAGGCTGGTCAGCGCGGATGTGTGGGGGAGCCTGCGCCTGCTGAATGACCGGGGCATCGAGGTGTTCCGGCTGCATCGGGAGGATGACCTCACCGTTCACTTTTCGGTACGGCGGAGGGACTACCCCTTGCTGTGTGCCCTGCTGGAAAAACGGGGGGACCGGGTTTGCGTCCAGATGCGCTCCTGGCGCTTTTATCTGGAGCAAAGCGTTTTGAAGCGTCCGCTGCTGTACGCCGGTCTGGCGTTTCTGTTTGCGTGCAGCCTGATGCTGCCCACCCGGATTCTGGGGGTTTGGGTAGAGGGAAACAGCACCGTTCCCACCCGCCGGATTTTGGAGGCGGCGCAGCAGTCGGGCATCCGGCTGTTTGCCCCATGCGCCGAGGTGCGCAGCGAAAAAATGAAAAACGCCCTGCTGTCAGCCATCCCGGAGCTGCAATGGGCAGGGGTGAATACCTATGGCTGTCGGGCGGTGATTTCCGTGCGGGAGCGCACCCTGCCGGAAAGGCAGCCGGAACCGGAAAAAACCGTGGGCAGCATTGTGGCCGCGCGTGACGGAATCGTGGAATCCGTGACGGCATTGCAGGGGACGGTGCTGTGCCGTCCGGGACAGGCGGTAAAGCGGGGACAGGTGCTGATTTCCGGCTACACCGATTGCGGCATTTACATCCGCGCCGCCCAGGCAAAAGGAGAGGTTTACGCCGAAACCCTGCGCACGGTGAAGACGATTACCCCCGCGTTCCGGTCGGTGCGCCGGGAGACAGGGGGACAGAAACGGGCGCTGTCGTTGATACTGGGAAAAAAACGAATAAAATTATGGAAAGACAGTGGAATTTCGGGTGGCACTTGTGGTAGAATAGAAAAAGAATATCCGCTGACGCTGCCGGGCGGTTTTTTGCTGCCGGTTTGCCTGGTGTGCGAGACCTTCACGGTTGGGCAGATTGAGGAAATTGCAGTGGAGCAGCAGGAGGCGCAGGAGGCACTGCGCGATTATTCACAAAAATATATTTGGAGTCAAATGCTTGCCGGTTCTGTTTCCTATTCCGAGGAAATTCTGGAAACGCCCCCCGGCGCTTACCTGATGACCCGGCAGCTAATCTGCACGGAGATGATTGGCAGGCTGCATTTGGAGAATGGAGACTCACAATGAGTAAAGTGGTAGAGCGGATTGTGAATGCAGAGCGGCTGGAGGATATCATTGCCGTGTTCGGTTCCTTCGATGAAAATATCAGGCGCATTGAAGATGCGCTGGATGTGCGCATTATCAACCGGAGCACGGATTTGAAGGTGTCCGGCGATGAAGAAATGGTGGATAAAGCCGTGCGCACGCTGGAAGGGCTGCTGGCGCTGGCTTCCAAGGGGGAGGCAATCGATGAACAGCGGGTGCGCTATCTCATCACCCTGGTCAACGAAGGAAACGATGCCCAGGTGGAGCAGATGACCAAGGACGTGGTGTGCATTACTGCCAAGGGAAAGCCCATCAAGGCAAAAACGGTGGGACAGCAGAAATACATGAAAGCCATTGCCAAAAATACCGTCACCATTGGCGTTGGTCCTGCCGGTACGGGCAAAACCTATCTGGCCGTTGCCGCCGCCGTGGCGGCCTTCCGGGAGCGGACGGTGAACCGCATTGTGCTCACCCGTCCGGCGGTGGAAGCGGGGGAGCGGCTGGGCTTTTTGCCCGGCGACCTGCAAAACAAAGTTGACCCCTATCTGCGCCCTCTGTACGATGCCCTCTATGAGATGCTGGGGGCGGAGACCTTTCAGAAATATCAGGAGCGAGGCTCTATCGAGGTAGCGCCCCTGGCCTATATGCGTGGACGCACCCTGGATGACAGCTTCATCATCCTGGACGAAGCCCAGAACACCACCCGGGAGCAGATGAAGATGTTCCTGACCCGCCTGGGCTTTGGTTCCAAAATTGTGATTACCGGCGACATCACCCAGATTGACTTGCCGGAGGACAAGACCTCCGGCCTGAAGGATGCCATTCGGGTGCTGGACGGGGTGAAGGATATTGCCATCTGCCGCCTGACCGCTGCCGATGTGGTGCGCCATGCCTTGGTGCAGGAAATCATCAGCGCCTATGAGCGGGCGGCGCAGAAGCCGGAGGAGAAAAAGACAGCACGAGATTATAAAGGACAGTGGAAAAAATAAATGAAAAACAGAATTAACCTGGTATTTGAAGGGAATCTCATTCAAAAGCTGATTGTTGGTTCCAACATCCGCACCTGCATCAACGCCGCGCTGAAAGCGGAAAAAATTACGGTTCCCTGTGAAATCAACGTCCTGGTCACCGATGACAAGGGAATCCAGACCATCAACAAGACCAGCCGGAATATTGATAAGCCCACGGATGTGCTCAGTTTCCCCATGTTCAACCTCACCGCCGGTGCGCCTCCCCAGGACTGGACGGAGTACATCGACCCCGGCACGGGGCTGTGCCCCCTGGGGGATATGTGCATCTCTCTGGAGCGTGCCACCGCGCAGGCCAAGGAGTTTGGCCACTCCGTCAAGCGGGAGGTGGGCTACCTCACCATCCATTCGGTGCTGCACCTTCTGGGGTATGACCACCTGGACGAAGGGGAGCAGAAGCGGCAGATGCGGGGCAGGGAGGAGGCCATCGCCGCCGGAATCCCCGGAATGCAAAGAGACGACAATGCCAAATAACGACGCAGAAACACTCACGAACATTGGCTCGGATAATTGAAATATCCACGCTTTGATGGCTCTGTTGCGGCGCAAAGCGCCCTCGGCTCCCCTGAAAGGGGAGCTGTCAGCCCGAACGGGCTGACTGAGGGGTTTCTTGCTGGACGGTGGAAAACCCCTCCGACCTCACTACGTTCGGCCACCTCCCCTTCCAGGGGCGGCAAGGGCGCTTTGCGCCGGGCAATTCTTATGACTACAGATATAACAGGAGAGATACAATGAAAACAAAGACCGCCATGATTACCATTGCAGGACGCCCCAATGTGGGAAAGTCCACCCTGACCAATTTCCTGGTGGGGGAGAAAATTGCAATCGTATCCAACAAACCCCAAACCACCCGCAACCGCATCCGGGGCATTGTCACCAAGGACGATACTCAATTCGTCTTTGTGGATACCCCCGGCTATCATCGCGCCCGCACCAAGCTGGGCGACTACATGGTGAATGTGACTCAGGAATCCATTGCCGATGTGGATATGACCATTCTGGTGGTGGAGCCAATTGCCTCCCTGGGCCCCCAGGAGGAAGGGCTGCTCCAGGAAATCCAGGCAGACCATTGCCCGGTGGTGCTTGCCATCAATAAGATTGACACCGTGGAGACGGACAAGCTGCTGGAAGTCATCAGCGTTTATTCCCAGAAGGCGGATTTTGAGGCAATCGTGCCCATTTCTGCCAAGACCGGCGATGGTGTGGAGGATTTGCTGGCTGTGTGCAAGAAGCACGCGGTGGAAGGCCCCTTCCTGTTCCCGGAGGACATCACCACCGACCAGCCGGAGCGCCAGGTGATGGCAGAAATCATCCGGGAGAAGCTGCTGTGGTGCCTTGACCGGGAGGTTCCCCACGGCACGGCAGTGGAAATTAACAAGTTCTCCGAGCGGGACAACGGCATCATCGATTTGGATGCCACCATCTACTGTGAGAAGGCCAGCCATAAGGGCATCATCATCGGTAAAGGCGGCGAAATGCTGAAAAAGATTTCCTCCATGGCGCGGGCGGACTGCGAAAAGTTCATGGGCACCAAGGTTTACCTGACCACCTGGGTCAAGGTGAAGGAAAACTGGCGGGACAGTGACTTCCTGGTGAAGAATTTTGGCTATAAGGATTAAATGAACGGCGCAAAGCGCCCTTGGCACCCCCACTGGGGTGTTGCAGAGCGCAGCGAATCTTTCAAAATTATGATTG
>URPI01000084.1 GCA_900549705.1 uncultured Eubacteriales bacterium | reverse complement strand
CCTGGTGCTTCCTGAAATCCGGGGTTACGGGCGGATTCTATCCGCCCCTACTAAAGCCCCATCATCCGCTCCACAATGAATACGGCAGCAGAGCTGCACAGCGCCACCACAATCAGGCTCTGGTCAAAATATGCCAGCACCACCGCCACCACCAGCGCCGCCACACCGCTGACCAGCGAGGCGGTATCCTGCAAAATGGCGGGGAAGGTCATGGCTGCCAGGCAGGCATAGGGCACATAGCGCAGAAAGGAACGGAGAAACCGGCTTTTGATGGGCTTGCGGAACACCGCCAGCGGCAGCATCCGCACCAGATAGGTGGTCACCGCCATGGCGGCAATGTAGATGTAAATATTCATGCTTCCTTCTCCTCCACCGGAAACAGCCAGGCGCACACCGCAGCAGCAGCCACGGTGCAGATGACAATGGGCAGCCCCGTGGGGGTCTTTTGCAGCAGGGGGACCCAGGCAAACAGACTGCTGAGCAGTACCGCCAGCGCCGCCGCCAGGGCAACGGATTTTTCCCGCTTGGCGGGGGGAATCACAATGGCGACGAACATTCCATAGAGCATCACGCCCAGCGCCCGCCGGATGGACAGGGGTAAGATTGCACCCGCCGCCGCCCCCAAAACCGTGCCGGACAGCCAGCCCACATAGGGCAGCAGCCCCAGCCCCACCAGAAAGGGCACCGTCAGGGAATGCTCCCGTGCCATGGCAAGGGCGAATACCTCATCGGTGTTGGAAAATGCCAGCAAAAACCGGGGCAGCAGTCCCACCTCCTGCCCCATCCGCTGGCTCAGCGCCAAACTCATCAGGGCATAGCGGCTGTTGATGATCAGCTGGGTGAGAATCACCACCCACAGCCCGGATTGCTCCACAATGCTGCTGACCCCGGCAAACTGACCGGCGCTGGTATAGTTGCTGGCAGAGATGGCTGCCGCCTGGAAAACCGTCAAGCCCTTGGAAACCGCCATGGCACCAAAGCCAAAGCTGACGGAAAAATACCCCAATCCCACCGGCAGCCCTCGGCGCACGCCCAGGGCGTACTCTTGATTTTTCATCTTTCTCTCACTTCTTTATCAATGGAGTTAAACCTTGTCATTATACGTCTTCCACACATTTCCGTCAAGGGGATTTTTCCGTTTCTCTGATTTTTTGTACATACTATAGCCGGGTGATTTGGATGAAAAAGAGGTTTTTTCTGATTTTCGCCGCCATATGCCTCTGCGTGCCGGTGCTGGGGCAGCTGCGGTCACGGTATGTGTGGTTTGGCGGGCGCTTCTACCCCAGAAATACCGCTGTTCTGGCATTGCCCCGGGGGATGCCGGAGGACGCTGCCGTGCTTCGGGAATTTACCAATCTGCAATGGCTGGATCTGCGGGGAACGGGCCTGAAACCGGAAACATACCGGGTGCTTGCCGCCGCCATTCCCCAAGAGCGGATTCTCTGGGAGCTGGACTTTCAGGGGCGGCGGCTGGATGGCCGGACGCGGGCGGTGCAGGTGCGGCAGCTTACTTCCAACGATGTGGAGGCGCTGTGCAGTCTGCCAAATCTGCGCCGGGTGGACGGGAAGCTGTGCCGGGACTACTCCCGGCTGCTGCGCCTTGCCCGGTTAAAACCGGAATGCCATGTGGAATATACGGTGGAGCTGGGTGGTGTCTGCTACAGCAGCACAGAAACCGCACCCGTTCCGGGAAAATGCAGCCGGGAGGCAGTGGAACGGGCGCTGCATCGGCTGCCCCATGTGCAGCAAATGGACCTGCGGCAAGCAGAAATTCCCGCCCGGGAGGCGCGGCTGCTCTCCCGCCATCACCCAGAAATTGAATTTACCTGGACGGAACGCCTGGGCGACATCACCTTTTCCACGGACGCAGTCGAGCTGGACATTTCCGGCACCCCTCTTTCCAATACCGCCCCCATAGAGGACTTGCTTCCCAACCTGCCCAGGCTGCAAAAGCTCATTGCCTGTGACTGCGGCCTGGACAGCGAAACCATGGCAGACCTGGGGCGGCGCTACCCCCACATCCGCTTTGTGTGGCGGGTGAAGCTGGGGCCGCTGTCCGCCCGGACGGACGACACCTGGTTTGCCCCCATCACGAAACACCAGCTCATCGGCGGCCACGACGCAGACGAGCTGAAATACTGCACCGACATGGAGTGCATCGACCTGGGGCACTGCTGGATTGATAACTGTGAGTGGGCGCGGGACATGAAGAATCTGCGCTATCTGGTACTGGCAGACACGAAAGTGCGGGATCTATCCCCCCTTGCGGGGCTAAAGAAGCTGGCCTATCTGGAGCTGTTCGTCACCCCGGTGAAGGACTATTCGCCGCTTCTGGGCTGCACCGGACTGGAAGACCTGAACCTGGGCTACACCTACGGCGACCCCGCCCCCATTGCCCAAATGCCCTGGCTGAAAAATCTGTGGTGGGGCGGCATCCACCATGTCCCCTGGTACGGCGGGAAAAATCCGGCAGCCCTGCTGAGGCAGGCACTGCCGGATACGAAGCTCATGTTTTACGCCGGTTCCTCCACCGGCCTGGGCTGGCGGGAACTGCCCCATTACTACGAAATGCGGGATAAAATCGGGATGTATTATATGAGGGGTTGACGTTTTCACAACGCCACAGCTGACGGAATTGAGCTGTTTGTTGGATGACAATGAACAAAATCGTCAGCTATGGTTTATGCCGGATTCTCCGAGCGCAGCAATGGGTTATAGATGTTGGTTATTGTTGCGCACCCCACGATGCGGGCACCCTCTTGTATGCTGATTCTTTTCCCAATCCATAAACAATGCGGGTATGCTTCTGGGGTTAAGAATGTAATTGTTCCCGTTGCCGTTCCGTTTGGCGGGACGGACGCGACACCGTCATAATGGTGAATCCCTGTTGTTAAATAATGCTCTGTTACCAAATGCGCCGGCCTGTAGCCGTCATTTGCGGGATTTTTTCTTGTACCATTGAACTCAAATATCACTTCAACATCCGGTGACCGGTTCATAACATTTTTCTCCTTTTTCCGTTCCCCGATTTCTCTGCGATTGGCTTGCGTCCGAGGGACAAAGGGTTCTTGAAATGATAATAGATAAAAATGAATAGTGAATCATTGAAACGCCCACGGAACGCTCATAAAAGATTATTATCTATTCATTATTCACTCTTATCTCTTATCTAAGCCCACGCAGTGGGCGTTTCCGCGTCACTGTCCGACCGCACTGCGGTCAATCCTCTGCAAACAGGGTCTGCTTGCAGTACTGCACGATGGAGGAGCGCTTGACGATGCCGATAAAGGCATCCTTGTCATCCACCACGGGAACAAAATTCTGGGTGGAGGCCCGGTCAATCAGCTCATGCATGGAGGTGGTGACCCGCACGGGGACATTGTCCTTGCGGCGGTAGATTTCCATGATGCGGTGCGCCTCCGCCTGACGCATATCCATGTAGCACACATTTTTCATGGCCCACAGTAAATCTCCTTCGGTGAGGGTTCCCCGGTATTCTCCCCGGCGGTTCAGGATGGGCAGTGCCTGATAGCCGGCGGCTTCCATTTTTTCCAGCGCTTGTCGAACGGTATAATCATCGTACAGGTATGCACACATCGCCTTGGGCAGCAAAAAGAACAAAATATTATTCATTTACGGTTCTCCTTCTCCTTGATCGGCTGAACTGCCGGTCTCTCCGTTTATTTATTATATCACAATGGAGATGGAAAAGCATGAATATTTTTTGTTATTTTGCTCAGTTGCTTCCAAAAAGTCACCCGTATATTTGTTAATTATTAACAATATGTAAATTGGGCAGGAGATTTCCCCCTGCCCAACCGGTTTTTAGTTATGAAACTGGAACTCCGTCACGTCCAGTGTTGCAAAATAGTCCATGGGGGTTTCCGCCCGGCGGATAAGCTGGAAAGAGCCGTCCTCTTTCAGCAGCACCTCGGCGGAACGAAGCTTTCCGTTATAATTGTAGCCCATGGAATAGCCGTGAGCACCGGTATCGTGAATCACCACAATGTCCCCCACGTTGATTTGGGGCAGGCTGCGCTCAATGGCAAACTTGTCGTTGTTCTCGCACAGGCCGCCAATCACATCATACACATGGTCGAGGATGGCATCCTCCTTGCCCAGCACGGTGATGTGGTGATACGCGCCATACATGGCCGGACGCATCAGGTCAGCGGCGCAGGCATCCAGCCCCACATACTCCCGGTAGATGTGCTTCTGGTGCAGCACGGTGGAAACCAGGTGGCCATAAGGAGCCAGCATAAACCGCCCCAACTCCGTGAAAATCGCCACGCCGTGATTTCCATGGCTTTGTCCAGGGTCAGGAATGCGGTTTTTTTCATGGTGTGCGTCCTCTTTCTGCTGCGCGTCTGTGTCCACAGGAGCGATACATCTGTTTTTCTTTTATACTAGTGGAAAATGCACAAGTTGTCAACAATTTTTTGTGCTTATCCGCCAATAGAATCCAACTCTCCTGGCAGTAGAGTGGCTCTACAGGGCGGAGTGGCAGGAGAAATACCGGGCGGAGAGGGAATGGCAGCAGGTGTAGGGTGCATTTTTCATGGCACAGAGGTATCATAAAAGTAATCTAAGAAGCCAGGAGGCAAAGCATCATGACCAGAGTCAACCGAACCAAATTATGTGACCGCATTCTCCCGGACTACACCCGCGGGGAAGAAATTTTGAATACCACCACCCATATCATCGGGGGTGCCTTTTCCGTGGCGGCGCTGGCGCTGTGTGTTGTCTTTGCGGCACGGCATAAAAATGTCTATGGCATCATCTCGTCCGTTATCTATGGCGTAACCATGATTGCCCTGTATACCGTTTCCAGCGTGTACCACGGTATGCCCGCCGGCATGGGCAAGAAAGTCATGCAGGTGATTGACCACTGCACCATCTATTCCATGATTGCAGGAACCTATACCGTGATGGCGCTGTCCGCCCTGCGCCCCATGTACCCCAGGCTGGGGTGGGGCATATTTGCCTTTGAGTGGATCATGGCAATTTTCGCCACAGTGCTCACCGCCATCGACCTCAAAAAATATCGGGTGCTGTCCATGGTGTGTTACATCGGCTTGGGCTGGGCCATTATCCCCTTCGCGCGGCAGACCTATACCGTGCTCACAAAAAACGGCTTCCTGTTCCTGCTGTGGGGCGGCATCGCCTATACCATTGGCGCAGTGATGTATGGCATCGGCTCCAAAAAAAGATGGATGCACTCCGTGTTCCACATCTTTGTGGTGCTGGGCAGTGTGCTGCAATTCTTTGCCGTGCTGCTGTACGCGGTTTAAAATTTCATTTTTCCCGACACACCAAGACACACCAACGAAAACCCCGCTGCATTTTGCAGCGGGGTTTTCAGCAAAAGGGGTTAGAAAGAAGAGAGGTAGAAAAGAGGGGTCTACGATGAGAAAGGGAGCGGCTCACGGCTTCCGCAACCTTTCTTGTTTTTAGAATATCCCGGGGTTTTGAACGTCCAATAACAGATTTGAAAACAAAATACGGCCAAATTATGAACGTTCTTCTCCTCTGGTCAGCGCCATGGCAACCGCCACCGCACTGATGCCGCCGGCCAGCTTCCCTGCAATCATGGCCGGCAGCAGCTCCGGCGCAAAGCCCGCGGTAAAGCCCAGGTGGTCACCAAACACAAAGGCCGCCGACACTGCAAAGGCAACATTGACCACCTTTCCCCGGGGATTCATATCCTTGACCATGCCAAAGGTGGCAATGGAATTGGCAAGGCTGGCAATCAGTCCCGCCGCCGCCGCATCGTTGATGCCCAGCTTTTTCCCGACGGCCAGCAGGGGCTTTTGCAGCAGGCGGGTAACCACCGCCACCAGGGGGAAGGCTCCCGCCAGCACAATGGCGATGCTTCCCACCGTCTGAAAGCCCTCGGAAATATCCGCCATGCCGGGAATCAAGGCAGCGCCCGTCAATGCCTTTACAATGGCCGCCGCCAGCCCTACCGTGATGACGGCCACCACCCCTTTTCCAAAGATGGCGAAGCCCTCAATCATTTTCTTCTCCGCTTTCCACAGCCCCAAGGCAATCAGAATTGCCAGGAGCACAATGGGGATGAGATTGCGCAGCACCATCCCCACCGGGAATCCGGCCACCAGGCCGCCCACCAGCACCCCCACCGGAATGGTGACAATGCCGCACAGAACACCCTTTGCCATATAGGGGCGATCCTCCTCCTGCAAAATGCCCATGGCAACCGGAATGGTGAATACGACGGTCGCCCCCAGCATGGAGCCAACGATGACCCCGCCCAGGGCGGCAGCCTGGGGGTCCTCCGTCAGCTCCCGCGCCAGCACTCCGCCGCCCATGTCACAGGCCAGAATGGAACCGGCAAACATGGCCGCATCCGCCCCCAGAAGATGAAACACCGGCACCACCGCTGGCCGCAGCACCGCCGCCAGCACCGGGGCAAGGCAGACAATGCCCACCATAGCTAGCGCCAGAGACCCCATGGCAAGAATGCCGCTTTCAAACTCCTGACCAATGCCAAAGCGATTGCCTGCAATTCTGTCCGCCGCGCCCAGCACGGCAAACACCGCCATCAGCACAATCAGCAGTCGGTCAGCAGACATATTTTATCCCTCCGTATGCTTCTTTCCGTCATCCACAATGGCAACCACCGCCGCATCCACCGGGGCATCCATACAGTAGCGGGAGGCGACGGTTCCGGTTGCCAGCAGCACCCGGTCGCCGGGTCCCGCTCCCACCTGGTCAGCAGCCACCAGCTCCTCTTCCCCGGTGCGCACCACCAAAAAGGTCTGCCCCTGAAGACACTGCGCCTTGCGGGTTGCCCAAATGGAACCTATAACATTACCGATTTTCAATGGTTTCCCTCCAAAATTTCCTTTGCCAGGGGGGTCAGCACGGCATCAAAGCCAGGGCGCTCCCCCCGCTGCCGCAGCCGTCTGGCTTCCTCTGCGGTGACAAGCCGCTTCCGGCCACCGTCCGTGAACAGCACGCCCCAGTTTTTCAGCTCCCGCTGGGCAGAGGCAAGGCTGCCCGCCAGCGCCCGGTTGCGTGGTACCTGGGGCAGTCCGGGGGTATACAGCAGCACCTGCTTGCCTTGCGCCAGGGCTTCCAGCACCCGCTCCTCCCGAAACCGCAGCAGCTGCCCCAGGCTCAGGGAGCCAATGACCACAGCCTCGTAGGGTGGCTCCGTCACATAGCAGTAGCCCAATTCCTGCCCCGGCTCCCGACCAATCAGCAGCGCCGGGGTCATTTGAGGATTCTCCCCAGGTCACCCTTGCAAAAGCCGCAGGCGTTGGCCTCATCATAGTCCAGGTGGGCAAAGGGCGCGAACTGTTCACTGACCCTAACGGACACATCCTCAAAAATGACCGGTCGCCGGGTCAGGGCTTTCAGCTTCACATTCTCCCCGTTCTTCACGCCGAAATGGGCTGCCGCCCGGGGTGTCAGGTGAATGTGCCGCTTTGCGGCAATCACCCCCTGGGTTAATTCCACCCGCCCGTTCGAGCCAAGTAGCACAATCCCCGGTGTCCCTTCCACATCCCCGGACAGACGGACAGGGGGTGCAATTCCCAGCACCCGGCCATCGGTGAGGGATATTTCCACCTGCCCTTCCCTCCGCTCCGGCCCCAGCACCGCCACGTCCCGAAATTCCCCCTTTTCCCCCACCAGGGTCACCCGCTCCCGGGCTAAAAACTGCCCCGGCTGGGACAGGGGGCGCGCCGGGGTCAGGGGATGGCCAAACAGCGTCATCGCCTGTTCCCCGGTCACATGGACGTGACGGCCAGAGGCTTCCAGCTCCACAAACAGGCTGTCCGTCACCGCCTGAACCAGATTCTCAAGCTCCATCCCGTCACCCCAGCCGTTCCAGAATCTTTTGTGCCAGCAGCTCCACCAGTTCCGCACGCACCGGCGGCGCAGACTGGGCGCTGCATTTTGGTTCTTCCAGTCCCCAGGCCACCCGGCGGATGTTGATTAAATCCAGGGGTGACACATTGTTGGAGGAGCTGCTGCCCCCCACCGCGCCGCAGCCCAGGGTCAGCGCCGGGAACAAGCCGGTTGCCGCACCGATGCCCCCCAAAGCAGCCGGGGCATTGACCAGAAAGCGGGACACGGGAATGCGCAGCGCAAAGCGCCGAATCACATCCTCCTGCTGGGCGTGAATCACAAAGGTGTGGCCGCTGCCCTCATGACGAAGCACCTCCACCGCCTTTTGGAGCACGGCATCTTCGCTGTCCATGACGAAGAAGGCCAGCACCGGGCAGAGCTTTTCCATGGAATATGGCCGGGTGGGGCCTGCCTGCTGCTCCCGGGCAACCAGGATGCGGGTTCCCGGCGGTACGTCAAACCCCGCCATTTTGGAAAGCACCAAGGCGGATTTGCCCACAACATCCGGGTTCAGGCCACCGGTTGGCTTAAACAGGAGCTTCCCCAGCTTCCCCGCCTCGTCTTCATTCATAAAATAGAAGCCCTGCCGCTGTGCCTCCCGGCAAACGGTTTCCTCCATCCGTTTTTCCACAATGATGCTCTGCTCGGAAGCACAGACCGTGCCGTTATCAAAGGTTTTGGATGCCGCAATGCAGCTGATGGCGTGCTGCACATCCGCGCTGTGGTGGATATAGGCCGGGCCGTTGCCCGCACCAACGCCAATGGCGGGCTTGCCGGAGGAATAGGCCGCCCGCACCATGCCGGGGCCGCCGGTGGCGAGAATCAGGCTGACCTCCGGGGCACTCATCAGCTCCTGGCATCCTGAGAGCATCGGATAACTCAGGCAGCTCCCCGCCCCCTTGGGCGCTCCCGCCGCCTCTGCCGCTCTGGCAATCAGCTCCGCCGCCCGCCGGGTGCAGGAATGCGCCTTGGGATGGGGAGAAAAGACAATGCAGCAGCCCGCCTTCAAGGCGATAATGGCCTTGTAGCAAACCGTAGAGGTGGGGTTGGTGCTGGGGACGATGGCTGCAATAACCCCCATGGGTACGCCGATTTCCCACAGCTTTTTCTCAGGGTCTTTGGAGAGAAGCCCCACGGTTTTCATATCTTTCACGGCGGAAAGCACCTTTTCCGCTGCAAAGCGGTTTTTCGTGGTCTTGTCCCGGATGTTGCCGAAGCCGGTTTCCTGCACGGCTTCCTCCGCAAGACTGACCGCCTCCTTCACGAAGGCATCCGCCACCGCCCGGACGATGGTATCCAGCTGCTCCTGGGAGTATTCCGCAAGGCGCTCCTGGGCAAGCTTTGCCTGCCGTGCCAGCTCTCGCGCCTCCTGGCGGGCGGCTAAGTCTTTATCAAATTCCATTGTATTCCTCATTTCATTATTTCCGTCACGCGACAGCGCCGCAACCGCAGGGGCGACAGCATCCGCCCGAAGTCTCGGATTTTCGCCAGTACCCCGATTGAATGGTATACGCCACTGTAGTAGACTGTCCTGACTAATAATTTATGAACAGCCAACGGTGATGCGTCTCTTGG
>URPI01000083.1 GCA_900549705.1 uncultured Eubacteriales bacterium | reverse complement strand
AGCGCCGCCCCCGCCATTGCCCTGGCAGAGACCCTGCGCAGCGCCGGTCTGCGGGTGCAGCTGTATGGCGAGCAGAAGAAGTTCAAGCAGAAGATGGCCTATGCCAACAAGCTGGGCGTGCCCTTTGCGGTGCTGCTGGGCGAAGACGAGATTGCCGAGGGAATGTGTTCTGTGAAGAATATGCTCACCGGCGAGCAGCAGAAGCTCCGCCCGGAGGAAGCTGCCGCCTATATGAAGCAAGCCGTCAGCACCAGCTGCCCGGTGATTCTGGAAAAATAAACCTGTGGGGGCATCTTTTATAAGGTGCCCCCCTTTTTAATACCCGCTCGTTTTTACACACGTCCCTGTAACCAAACCAACAAAGAAACCCACTATCAAAGTGAGGGTAACAATCGGAGGTGCCACTATGAAGGATGACGAAATCATCGCCCTCTATTTCCGCCGGGATGAGGATGCCATCCGGCAAACCGAGCTTGCCTATGGCGGCAAGCTGTACAATCTATCCTACCGGCTTCTGTGGAACCGGGAGGATGCCGAGGAGAGCGTCAGCGATACCTACATGAAGGCCTGGGAGAATATCCCGCCCACCAAGCCCACCTTTTTCTACGCCTATCTGGCAAAAATCTGCCGTTTTCTTGCCATGGGAAAGCTGGACTGGAACAACGCTGCCAAGCGCAAGGCCGAGGTGGTGGAGTTGTCGGACGAAATGGAAAACTGCATCCCCGACCTGAGCCGGGAAATGCAGATACAGTCCCAGGAGCTGGGAGCGCTGCTCAACGAATTTCTGGGCACGCTCAGCCCGGAAAACCGGCAAATTTTCATGCGCCGCTATTGGTATGCAGAGAGCATTGCCGAAATTGCCCAGCGGTTCCACCTGGGGGAAAGCAACGTCAAAACCAAATTGATGCGCACCCGAAACGCCCTGCGTTCATTTCTTGAGAAGGAGGGAATCCGCCCATGAACGGAAAACAGATGCTGGAAGCCATGAGCTTCGTGGATGAAAAATATATTGAGGATGCCGAAGCCGCCCCAAAGCGAAACCGCATGCACTGGCAGGGCTTCGCCGCCGCGGCCTGTCTGGCAGCGGTGCTGGCAGGGGTTTGGAATTTGAACAGCCAAAAGGAAACGGCGGAGCTGACCGCCGCACAAGATGCCGAAATTGCTGCTTACGGCGCAGATACCGAACTGTCTGCCATGATGAGCGGTGCTGTGAGCAAGAGCATCTTCGTCCCCGAAATGACCGTACTGGTAGTGAAGCAGGAGGGAAATGCCATTCGCTGCCAGGTAGAGGAGCCGGGCACAGGCAGTTTTGAAGCGGGACAGGAGATCACCGTTCTTCTGCCGGATGATTTTCAGGACACCCTCTCCGGCCGCTTGCTTGTCAGCTTCTCCCCCACCGATGATGCCGGTATCGTCACTGCCCTGGATTGGACGCAGCTGGAGGACTAAGCGGCATCACCTATAAAAAGCCGATATTTCCCCAAAAGCCCACCGCCGACCGGTTTCCATGCCCCGTATCTCCGCCGCAAGGATACCGACGCAGTGGGTTTTTTTGAATTTCGCAACGGAATACCGCACGTCCCCTGCCGCTGAAACGCATTTTAACGTTTTCCAATCCTTGCTTTTTCCTCTGTTTTGTGATAACCTAAAATAGATTATAGCTTGGAGGAAAACCATGGAAGACGAACAGGTAAAGGCTCGTATCGGGGCCAATATTGCGTACTACCGCAAGCAGGCCGGGCTGACCCAGGTTGGGCTGGCTGAAAAATTAAACTATTCCGACAAGGCGGTTTCCAAATGGGAGCGAGGGGACTCCATCCCCGATGTGCTGACCTTGATGCAGATTGCCACTCTTTTCGGCGTGAAGGTGGATGACCTGCTGAGGGACGTGAACGCCCTGCCGGAGAACATCGGCTCCATTGAGCGAGCCATGAACAAGGTATCCGAAAAGGCGCTGAAACGTACCGCCAACAAAAACATCATTCTGGCGCTGTCCACCACCCTGGTATGGTTTGTGGCGCTGCTGGCCTTTGTGGTGATGTCCATCCTGGACATTTCCCATGTCTTTCTGCCCTTCCTTTACGCCGTTCCCGCCAATGCCATTGTGCTTCTGAGCCTGCGCTCCGCCTGGCGCGACTATCGCTGGAACAAGGCGCTGATTTCTGCTATTGTGTGGGGAAGTCTTGTGAGCATTTACACCACCGCTTTTGCCCTGCTTTCTTTTAACGCTTGGCAGATTCTGCTGCTGGGCATCCCGGGGCAGATTGCCATTTTCCTGTGGTTCCGGATGTTCCAGCATCCCAAGGAGGAAGCTCATGACGCAAAGGAGGAAGAAGCCAATGAATAAGCAGGAGCTACGCCGCACCATTCGGGAGCGAAAGCGTGCCATGACCGAAGAAGAAATCGTGGAACGCAGCAATGCCCTGGCAGAAAAATTTTACAATAGTCCCGCCTATCAGGCGGCAAGCACCATCTATGGGTATCTGCCCTACAATCAGGAGGTACGCACCGTCCCCATGCTTCAGCGGGCGCTGGACGACGGGAAGCGGGTGGCTGTTCCCAAGGTATATGGGGACGAAATGCGGTTTATCTATCTGGAAGATTTGACCCAGGTATCCAAGGGATACGCCGGGATTCCGGAGCCCATTGCAGATGCACCGGTGGCAGAAGACCAGCGGGCGCTGGTGTTGATGCCGGGGCTGGCCTTCGACCCCCAGGGGCATCGGATTGGCTACGGCGGCGGGTTCTATGACAAGTTCCTGGCAAAAGAACCCCATCACCCCACCCTGGCGCTGTGCTATGAATTTCAGATGCAGGTGCATTTGGATACCGAAGAATTTGACATTCCCGTGGATACCGTCCTCTGGGCATAAAGGAGAAGCAATGGAAGCAATTTCAATTTTTGTGGTCGCCGGGCTGGTGTTTTTCCTGTGCTGGCTGGTGGATCGGGCATTTACAAAGCTGTTTCGCAGCAAGGCTCAGCAGCGCTCCGGCATGGCTGTCCGTGCCAACAAGCGTTATGGTGTCTTCGGCGTGATTTTGTCCGTGCTGGGCATTTTGGGCATTGTCGCCGGTACTACCAATGAAAAGCTATTCACCTACGCCGGCAGCATTGTGCTGCTCATGGGGCTGGGGCTGGCGGCTCACTATCTCAGCTTTGGCATTTTTTATGACGGCGAAAGCTTTTTGCTGTGCCGCTTCGGACGCAAATCCCAGGAACATCGCTTTGGGGAAATTGTGAGCCAGAAGCTCTATGTGGTCACCGGCGGCAGCATCGTCATTGAGCTAGGGCTGGCGGACGGCTCCGCGCTGTCCCTGCAATCCACCATGGACGGGGTGTATCCCTTTATGGACACCGCCTTTGCCGCCTGGTGTATGCAGACCGGGCATAAAATGGAGGATTGCAGCTTCTATGACCCCAGCAAGAGCTGGTGGTTCCCCCACGAGGAGGAAGCCTGATGCACATTCCCTCCGGCGATACCACCCTTTTGGAGCTGGTCACCTTCCAGCAGGCGCTGGAAGCTGCCAACACCCCCAGCGACGAATATGACATTCAGAAGTGGCTCTATGCCCCCAATTTTTACTGCGACTACCGGTACATTCTGGGCACCCGGGGCAGCAATCCCCTGATCTGCATTGGCATCAACCCCTCCACCGCAAAGCCCAATGCCCTGGACAACACCCTGAAATCCGTGGAGCGGATTGCTCTGGGCAACGGCTATGACAGCTTCATCATGTTCAATGTCTATGCCCAGCGTGCCACCAATCCCGATGCCATGGAGAAAACCATGAATCCCCTGCTCCATGCCGAAAACATGAAGGCCTTCCGCTATGTGCTGTCCATCAGCCAGCGCCCTGCCATCTGGGCTGCCTGGGGCAGCATCATTGAAAAGCGGCAGTACCTGCCCCAGTGTCTGGCAGATATGCTTGCCATCGGCAGCGAATACGGCGCACAGTGGTACTGCGCCGGTGCCATCAGCAAAAAAGGACATCCCCACCACCCGCTGTATCTGCGCAAGGACGAGGTTCTGCGCCCCTTTGACACGGAATCATATCTGGCTGCAACCGGCGGCTAAAGACGCTGCAAAACCCCAGCGCAATGCCGCTCATCCCCGAAACACCATGAACAGGAGAATGATTATGAAACTTATCATTGCATCGGACATCCACGGCAGCGCCTATTGGTGCCAAAAGCTGATGGACTTCATTCAGCAGGAGCAGCCCGACCGGGTGATTCTCCTGGGTGACTTGCTGTATCACGGACCCCGCAACGATTTGCCCCGGGACTACGCCCCCAAGCAGGTGATTCCCATGCTGTCCGGGCTGAAGGAGCGCATCATTGCCGTTCGGGGCAACTGCGAAGCCGAGGTTGACCAGATGGTGCTGCCCTTCCCCTGCCTTGCCGACTATTCTCAGCTGCTGGTGGACGGCAAGCTGTTCCATCTGTCCCATGGACATCACCAGAATCCCCAGGCGCTGCCCCCCCTGCCCGCCGGAAGCGTGTTCCTCTACGGGCACACCCATGTGAAATTTGACCAGGTGATTGACGGCGTTCGCTGCCTGAACCCCGGCAGCGTGTCCATCCCCAAGGACGGCAGTCACAGCTGCATTCTCTACGAAGACGGGAATTTCTCTTTCAAAATCTGGGAGGAATAAGCCATGGAATCCAACGAGTGCGATACCTGCTGGTATTACGACTACGACGAGGAGTACGACTGCTACTACTGCATGATGGATTTGGACGAGGACGAAGTGTACCGGATTTCCACCTCCCAAAGCCAGCACTGTCCCTATTACCGGCAGGGGGATGACTATACCCTGGCAAAGAGACAATAACGATTTGAAGGCTGCTGCAACGTTCGATTTTGCAGCAGCCTTTTTTTGCACCTTGTATAGGCTTCCATATCAATACCTTGCGCCAGCAATCGTCCTGCGTGATTTCACTGGGGCTTGACTATTCTTCTGACTTGAATTACAATAAAAACAGGAAGATATTTCCAGAGAACGTCAGACTTCATCAAAAGCCGCCGGCAATGGTTATGCACCGATTGAACGAAGGAGAAAAGCGCATGAAAAAATTACGTATCTCGTCTGTTCTAATAGGCTTCATTCTGGTTGCAATCGGAATCATCCTGATTGCCGAAGGTGGGCTGCGCATTTCCCATATCCCATATGACGAGCTTCCCCAATATCCTCCTCAGGATATGGCTGATTGTTCCCCCTGCTTGCTGGAATGCTCCGAAAAAAGAGATGTGGTTATTTCGGTTTATATGGATAATACCAACGCTTTTCACATTTTGGAGTTCGCCCGGAATATGTTCTTCAACAGGTATTCCCTGGTAGGCACGCATATTTATAATGCATCTGATCAGCCGTTTTACAGCGTTGTTTCTACGGCATTTTTTGATTATCCTTACTGCGTTGATATTTCCAATTCTTCAATTCAAATCGCTGAAAGAAAAATCTCAACCACACCGTTTTATTCGCTGTTTACCATGGCTTTAGGGTGTGCAATTCTTTTTCTACAGAAAAAGAGAGGGCAATGATTACCAAAAAAGTTAAGTGTATCTGTGCTGTCCACCGAAGCGCTGATGCAAATTATTCATCAAAAATAGCGGTAGAAATGGCGAGAAGTCGTCGTTTCTACCGCTATTTTATTGGGGGATACTCCTTAAAACGTCCATCCTGGACTGCGCATTTTACACAATATGAGCGCCCTGGAATTCCACATGAAGGGGCAGCATCTGCCAGGTATGCTCGGTGATGCTGTCCAGCTTTTTCGCCAGTTTTTCCTCCAGTCCCGGATTCCGGGTAATGCACAGCAGGGTAGGACCGGCACCGCTGAGGCAGAAGGCAGCGCCGGTGGTGCGCACCAGAGCTTCAATCTTATCATAGTCAGGAATCAGTTTTCGGCGGTACTTCTGGTGAAGCCTGTCCTGCATTCCGTTGCGCAGCAGCTTTTCGTCTCCCAGTTCCAGCGCCTTGAGCACCATGGCACCGTGGGAGATATTATAAATGGCATCGGCACGGCTGACCTGCTCCGGCAGCACGCTGCGGGCAAGGCTGGTGGGCAGGTTGAAATCCGGAATCAGCGCCAGAAACTCCCAGCCGGGATGCAGGGGGAAGTTCACCGTCACCGGCAGGCCGTTGTCTACCATGGAGGCGGTCAAGCCGCCATAGAAGGCAGGTGCCAGATTGTCCGGGTGTCCCTCCATGGCGTTGGTGATGTTCAGCAAGCCCTGGGTACTCAGGCGATTGCCCCGCAGCACATTGGCACCCATGGCACCCGCCACCAGCAAGGCAGCGGAGGAGCCAAGGCCCCGGCACACCGGGATATGAGCATCGATATGGATTTTCACGCCCTTCACCGGCTCGTTGAGGGAGGCTAACACAGCGCAATACGAGGCGTAGGCCATGTTGTCCGGCCCGGTAAATTCTTCGTCACAGCCGGTAATCTCCAGCCCCACCTCCTCGGTTTCCTCAAAAGTCACGTCGGTATACAGGCTCAGGGCGCAGCCGAAGGCATCAAAGCCCGGGCCCAGATTTGCCGTGGTGGCAGGAACGCGGATGGTTACTCGATTCATTTTCTCTCTTTCCTCACAGCCCCAGCACATAGGTGCTCATGGCTTCTTTCTCTATCACATCGGTGTGCAGCTCCTTCTTCCCCTTGAGGGATGCCAGGGGCGCGGGAATGGGAACGCCGGTCATCTGCTGCAAGCGCTCCATCTGCTCAAATTCATCGCCGCCGGTGTCCCCGCCAATGGCGCTGAGGACAGCCGCCGGGAACTTATAGGGGGAAGCGGTGGAGAGAATGACCATGGGGGGCAGGTCGCCGGTCTCATTGCGGTAATCTTCTGCGGCGGCAAAGCCGGAAGCGGTGTGGGGGTCGCACAGATAGTGCTGCTCCCGGTACACCCTGCCGATAATTTCCGCAGCCCGGGCATCGTCGCAATATGCTGCCCAAAATTCCTTCTGGATGGCAGCCTTCAGGGGATCTGGCACGGTGTAAGCCCCTTCCTCTTTCAGCTGCTTCATGAGGGAGGCAACCAGCTTGGTGTCGCCGGACAGCAGATATAACAGCCGCTCCAGATTGGAGGACACCAGAATGTCCATGGAGGGAGAAGTGGTTTTCAGCAGTGGCCGCCGCCGGTCATAGGTGCCGGTGCGGATGAAGTCAGTGAGCACATTGTTGGCATTGGAGGCGCAGATGAGAGTGCCAACCGGCAGTCCCATTTTCTTTGCCAGGTAGCCCGCCAGAATATCACCGAAATTGCCGGTGGGAACGGAGAAATTCACCTTGTCCCCCAATTTGATTTTCCCCGCCGCCAGCAAATCCTTGTAGGCACGGAAATAATACATCACCTGGGGAGCCAGCCGCCCGATGTTGATGGAGTTGGCGCTGGACAGGCGGAAGGGGAGCTTTTTCCCCTGGAACGCAGTGAAAATCTGCTTCACACCGGTCTGGGCATCGTCAAAATTGCCCCGGACGGCGCACACCGCCACATTGTTTCCCTCCTGGGTGACCATCTGCGCCCGCTGCACCTGGCTCACGCCCCCATAGGGGTAGAACACGCAAATGCGCACCCCGGGTACATCCCGGAAGCCCACCAGGGCAGCCTTGCCGGTGTCGCCGGAGGTGGCGGTGAGAATCATGATGTCCTCCGCTACCCCCTTTTCCCGTTTGGCAGCAGTGAGCAGCTGGGGCAGCATGGATAGCGCCACATCCTTAAACGCGGAGGTGGGCCCCCGGAACAGCTCCAGCACCGTGCTGTCTCCCACGGAAACGCTGGGGGTCAAATCCTCGGTTTCAAATTTATCGGTGTAGGCGTTGGCAACCAGCCGAGGCATATTGGGGATGTCCGGCAGCAGCGCAGAGAGGATGGCACAGGAGATTTCCTGGCTGCTTCCCTTGAGCAGCTGCTTCCAGTCCAGCGCCGGAATCTGCTGAGGCATATACAGCCCACCGTCCGGGGCAAGTCCCTCCAATACCGCCTCGGCACTGTCAACAAAATTTTGGTCGTTTCTTGTGGAGTGGTAGCGCATAGTGTCCTCCTTTATTGCAACTAATTGTACAAAAATAGATGATATGCAAGGAAATCATTTGAATTTTGTTGCAGTTGAAATCTGATAGTCTATATGATATACTGAACCAAAACAAAAAGCAAGTACCTTTTAGGGAGGATGTTTGTTTTTGTGACGCATACAAAAAGCGGTGGACGTTTCCCCCCGCTTTCAAGTGCAGATTGAATAATTTGGAGGGATAAAAATGAATATTGGACTGTGCGGCTTCGGCGTGGTTGGCCGGGGCGTTTACGAAATTGTCCGGCAGCGGCCCGACATGAAGGTTAAAAAAATTCTCTGCTTAGAGGACATTCAGCTCCCTGATGCCCAGACGGTAAAAGACTTCTCTGAAATCCTGAATGACCCGGAAATCGACACCGTTGTGGAAGCCATGGGCGGCCTGCATCCCAGCTATGATTTTGCCCGCGCCGCACTGGAAGCCGGGAAAAACGTCGTCTCCTCCAACAAGGCCATGGTCTGCACCTTCTATGATGAGCTGATTCCCCTGGCCATGCACAAGGGCGTGTCCCTGCGCTGCACCGCAGCGGTGGGCGGCGGCATCGGCTGGCTTTCCGAGTTGGAGCGCGCCCGCCGCGTCCAGACAATCAATCAGGTAGGTGGCATCATGAACGGCACCTGCAACTATATTCTCGACAACATGACCCGCCTGGGTCTTGGCTATGACGAAGCACTGAAACAGGCGCAGAAGCTGGGCTATGCTGAAGCGAACCCCGCCACCGATGTGGACGGCATCGACACCTGGCACAAGGTAATTCTCTCTGCCAACGTTGCCTTTGGTATCTCCCTGGACAAGACCACCGTTCCCGTTTCCGGCATTCGGAACATCAGCGCCGCCGATGTGGATTGCTTCAAGGCTCATGGCAAGGTGTGCAAGCTGATTTCCACCGCCAAACGGACGGAGGATGGCTTCAGTGCCTATGTCCAGCCCACCCTGGTAGCCGCAGGCAGCCCCGAGGGTGCCGTCCCCCTGAACTACAATCTCATTACCTTCATCGGGCAGACCAGCGAGCGCATGAGCTTCTATGGGCAGGGCGCAGGCCGCTACCCCACCGCATACAATGTGGTGCAGGATCTGGTGGACGTGACCCAGGGCAAGAGCTTCTATGCCCCCTATGGCGCTCCCCAGGCAGCCGACAATCAGGAGGCACACCGCTATTATGTCCGCGGCGATTGGGAAGGCAGCATCCAGGAGGATTGGAGCACCGGCGTGATTACCGCTCCCGTCCCCGTCAGCCAGATGCACAAATGGCTGCAAGCCCATCCCCAGGCGTTCATCGCCAGGGTGGACTAAGCCACACCCTTTTACAAGCACACGGTTGAATGCACACGCCTCACGGTGCGAAGCGCCCTCGGCGCCCCCTTTGGGGGAGCTGCTGAGCGAACGCGAAGCTGA